>JAHEDQ010000003.1 GCA_024641125.1 Candidatus Competibacteraceae bacterium
CGTACCCCTTGGCCGGTTGCCGGCGCGGCAACTTGACATCCCGAACCTCCAGCGGTGTATACGGCACCGAGACAGCAAGTGGGAAATGATGTTGAGCCGACCGCGCTTCTTGTCGTCGGTATTTGCGACAAACCAGGGAGCCCAGGCCGTATCGGTATTCTCGAACATGGCGTCGCGGGCACGCGCATAGTCGTACCAGCGGCTGTATGACTTGAGATCCATGTCGGACAGTTTCCAAACCTTACGCGGGTCTTGGATACGGCTCTTGAGGCGCCGGGTCTGTTCATCCGCACTGACCTCCAGCCAGTACTTGATCAGCAAAATACCCGAGTCCACCATCGCACGCTCGACCCCAGGGGCCCGCAACAGGAATTGTTCGGTCTCTTCGGGCGTGCAGAACCCCATCACCGGTTCGACGCCGGCACGGTTGTACCAGCTGCGGTCGAAGATCACCACCTCGCCGGCAGCGGGAAAGTGCGCTACGTAACGCTGCAAATACATCTGGGATTTTTCCCGCGGATTCGGCGCGGCAAGCGCCACCACCCGAAACACGCGTGGACTGACTCTTTCGGTGATTCGCTTGATGGTGCCGCCCTTGCCAGCCGTGTCCCGGCCTTCGAACACGATGCATACCTTGGCGCCGGTGGCCTTGACCCACTCCTGCATCGCCACCAACTCAGCATGGAGCCGCTCAATTTCGGCTTCATACTCCTTGCGCTTCATCTTTGGTTTGGGCGTGCCGTCATCGATAGCAACGGCATTTGCGGCAGGCCCACCATGCTTGGAATGCTTATGCTGCTTACCCTTCTTGAGCTTCTTACCCATCCGTCAAATCCTCTCGCTGGTGTTCTAAACCGAAGTCAGTCGAACCTATTCGGGGCGAATTCTAGATCGCCCACATGCGTCAATCAAAATCTGTAGACGCGGCCGCGGACATCAGCCCTGAAAAGGCGCCATGCGCCGTGCGCCGCCCAACCGGCAGATCGGTGTACGCCCCAGCCCTTTGCCTGGGCGATCTCCCGGTCTATGCTTCTCGGCCCTGCTACAGGGCCGACGGGGCAACCACAGGAGGCTAACACGTGAAACGCTACAGCATCGCCGTTCTGCCCGGCGACGGGATCGGCCAGGAAGTCATGCCCCAGGGTATTCGGGTGCTGGATGCCGTCGCCGGGCGCTTTGGCATCGAACTCGATTGGGCGCATTTCGATTGGAGTTGTGAGACCTATCACAACACCGGCCGGATGATGCCGGAGGACGGACTCGACCGTCTGGCACGGCACGACGCGATCTATCTCGGCGCGGTGGGATTTCCCGGGGTCCCGGACCATGTATCACTCTGGGGTCTATTGATCCCCATTCGACGCACCTTTCAGCAGTATATCAATCTCCGCCCGGTACGCATGCTGCGCGGTATGTCCAGCCCGTTGCGGGATCGAACGCCGGCAGACATCGATTTTTACGTGGTGCGGGAGAATAACGAGGGCGAGTACTCGGAAATTGGTGGGCGTCTGTACCAGGGCACCGACGCTGAAATGGCGCTGCAGCAGAATGTGTTTACCCGCATGGGGGTCGATCGGGCGCTCAGATTCGCCTTCGATCTGGCCCAGTCACGCCCGGCCCGGCACCTCACCTCGGCCACCAAATCCAACGGCATTATTCACACCATGCCCTTTTGGGACGAGCGGGTGGCCGAAATGGCCAGCCAGTACCCCGATGTGCGCACGGACCAGTACCACATCGATATTCTGACCGCACAGTTCGTGCTCCATCCGGACTGGTTCGACGTGGTGGTGGGCAGCAACCTGTTCGGGGATATTCTGTCCGATCTCGGGCCCGCAGTCGCCGGCACCATAGGCGTTGCGCCCTCGGCAAACCTCAATCCCGAGCGCATCGCACCGTCCATGTTTGAGCCGGTGCATGGCTCCGCCCCGGACATCGCCGGGCGCGGCATCGCGAACCCGATCGGTCAGATCTGGTCCGGGGCCATGATGCTGGCCCACCTGGGTCACGAGGACGCCGCCAAGGCCATAGAGCTGGCCATCGAGGACGTGCTGGAAGAGGGGTCCACACGCACCCCGGACCTGGGTGGCACGGCCGACACCGAAGCCTTGGGCGCCGCCATCGCCGATCGGGTGGCGTCAGCGGACTGACGCGCCAGACCGGGCGGCCTAGGGAGCCGCTGATCTATTCCTGAACGTGCATCTTGGGATTGAAAGGCACACCTTCAGCGTTGCAAATCTTGGCAATAGTAATGACTATTACCCGCGATCTGCGCCTTCAAGTTGCACATTTCACCCTCCAATCTGCTTGATCCAGAATAAATCAGAGACTCCCTGGTCGCCACCCGGTGGTGCTTTCCTGCAAATCGTGTTTGATCGACTGGCGTGGTTCAGGAACCTGCGGCGCCCGCTGCCGGCGGTGGCATCATCGGCCCAGGCCCGTATCCAGGACCCGGACCATAACCAGGCGCCATACCGCGCCCGGGGCCGTAACCGGGACCCCATTGCGGCCCTGGACCAGGCCCATAGCCATACCCCGGGCCATAGCCGGGACGAGGTCCGGCGGCCGGTCCAGAATAGGGTCCGTAACCGGGTCCGGGCCCGAGGCCGCCGCCAGCTGGGCCGTAGGCCTGCGTGCGGGCCCGCCGCGCCTCGAAACGCTGTTCCATCTCAGCCCGCCGGGCCTCGAAAAACGCGTCTTGCTCCTCGGCGTCCATGGCGGCGAATCGAGCCCGTTCGGCCTCGATGTCGGCGCGCATCCTGTCAGCCTCGTCACGCATCTGCTGGTGACGCTCGATCATTTCAGCCGTGCGCTGCTCCGCCTGCTCACGCATGGTCTGGTAACGCTGAACCATTTGTTCTTCCATCAGCTTAGCCTGGCGCACCTGCTCTTCCCGGGCCTGCGCCAACATCTCTTCGTAGGCACCCGGCAGACCTGCACGGCGCTCTTCGGCTTGTTCGAGCATTTGCTGGTGGAACTTGGCCTGTTCAGCAGCCCGCTGCTCGGTGAGTTCAAGCATCTCCTGGTAGCGCTTGGCGCTGTCCTCGGCAAATCGCTGTTGCATGGCCGCGTGATGCTCTGCCATGTAGGCCTGTCTCTCTTCCCCACTCAGGGAATGCATCTTGGCCATGTGGGCGGTCCGTTCCGCCTGCGTCATCATAGCGCCGGCTTGGCCGTGGCCGGCTTGCGTTTCTGCGACGACGGATTGCCCCGCCATCAGGAAAGCCGCAGTCGCAGCGGCGATTAGTGGTTTTTTGAACATCACGTCTCTCCTTTACTCGAAAAACAGCCCGCCCTGAATCACCAGGGCGCCATGTTGTTCATAAAATTCATCGGCCGGGACACGTTGTGCAGATTCCAGCTCATGGTGGCCACATCCTGTCGCATCAAGTGCATGGCTGCGGTCATGGACTCCATACTGGCGGCCATCCCGAGCATCGTGCCGGACTCCTCGTCGACACCGGCGGCGACCCGATCCATATCCGCCGCCACCCGATTCAGATCACCCGCCACCGCAGAAAAGTTTGCGGCGATGGACTCCATCCTGCCGGTGCTTTCCGCAATGCTGTCCATGTAGGCGATCTGGATCGAAATCGCGTCCATCCGATCCGCGATACGCGACACGCTGTCGGTCAGGCTGTAGACCAGATAGAACCCATAGGCGGCGAGCACGATAAAGGCGACCAGAGAAGGATAGACAATCAGCTCCCACCGCCGGGCGCTGGCCTCGAAGGTGCGGGAAAACTGGTCCATGCATTCCGCCAGACCCTGCTCCGGACCCGGTTGCGGCAACGCGTGCCGACCGTCCTTGAACTGTTGTGTGGTTGTGTCCGACATGGGCTGTCCTCATTGTCATCTGTGGCGTCACGCTTCTGGGTTCGTTGGCCTGAGTCCCGGCGTAAGGTTGCCTTCCGCGGGGAAAGCGCCCACCGGGCCCTGGATGTTCACGGACGGGTTGTCCTGATGGTGTTGATTTCCCGGGCCAGGGTCTGGCCCCCCTGAGGATCCAGTCCGCCCACGATGGCCACCATGTGCATGGCTTGACCAAATCGTCTCAAACGGGCCAGATTCAACGCCGCTTCCCGGTAGACGCCAGCCGCGTCTCGCCAACGCCCCTGTGCGAAGTAGATGTTGCCGAGTTCTCCGGCGGGGTTGGGATCTCCCGGTCTTTGCTCCATCAGGCGCTGATAGAGAACTTCGGCCTGGGTGTACTCCTGCCGCCAATAGGCCTGACGGGCCATGGCCAGCCCATCCTCGGACACATTGCGTGCCGGCGCGGGCTCCGGCAATGACGGCAGACCCGCACCGTACACGGGTCCATAGGCTTGAGGCTGCGCTTGAAACGATTGCACCGCGGCCGGTTCCGTTCCGGTGGTTTGCATGATTTGCCGCTGGGCCCGTTCAGCCGCTGCGATTTCCTCCGGGCTGAGTGGGCGATAAACCGGCGATTCATCCGGCGCGGTCGCGGCTTCAGCAAAACACGATGCCGACGCCAACACACCGGCAAGCAGACTCACCGCGCAACAGGCAAGGCTCTGCGCCCTGTGGGAACATCCATGCACTGGGCTTTCGCTCATATCGCGTTCTCCCTGGGGCGCCTCTGGTTTATTCTGGACGAATCAGATTGGAGGGTGAAATGTGCAGCTTCAAGGCGCAGATCGCAGGTCATAGTCGTTCTATTGCCAAGATCTGCAACGATGAAGCTGTGCATTTGAATCCCAAGGTGCAGGTTCATGAATAGATCAGAGGATCCCTAAATCGGGGCCAGTCCGGGATACAGATCCCGGGCGAGCGTATCGAATTCCACCGCCGCTTTACTGCGCCGCGCCATTTCATACACCGCCAGACCCTCGCTGAGCGATCTGCGATAAACCGTCCGGTTGCAGAGCCGATGGGGCAGCAGATGGACCCCGCCCATCATGCCCAAGGCTTCCACTGTCTCATCGGATTCGCGAATCTGGCGATGGGTATCCGCTCGATTGACGAAAGCAAGCACTTCGATCCGACGCCCGTCCGGCACCGCCTTGCGCACAATGCTGAGGAACCGCTGGGTCGCCCACACATCCGCCTGGCTCGGCGGAACCGGGATCACCACGCGATCGGCAACCTCGATGGCCGACTGCATGGCCGCGATGTTTGCCGCCCCTACATCCACCAGAACCTCGCCGGCGAAGGCCTGGAGCTGTTTTCCGTTGACCTTGTGCAGTTGATGCACGGTCAGAGCAGGCTCGTGGCCATCCTCGCACCGTACCTGGTTGACATCGGTCAAAGTGCACTGGGGATCCAAGTCATAGGCGACCACCGCTTCGGAATGCTGCGCCAGCCATACGCCAAGATTGAAAGCCAGCGTGCTCTTTCCAGACCCGCCCTTAAGATTGCCGATCACCGTGATCACGCCTTTCAACCCTCCAGCATCATGGTTTGCCGACCCATGGCATGTTTGCGCCCGTTATTGAATCCGAAGCGCTGCCGGCGGCGCCGGGTTGGCCAACCGGGTGTAGTCGGATGGCACTTCAAAAAGCGTGTCCGGTTGAGGGCCGAGCTGAATGTTTCGCAGTTCTCGAACCATGCCGCCGGGCAAGGCCTCACGAATCGCAATCTGAAGCTCGGGATCGAACCATTGCCAGGCCTCCGTGGCCTGACCGTCGGGTCGACTGACCCGCGTCAGCCATTTCTCCACCGGACGATTGTCCAGGGTTTCCAGACCAACCAGACTCAGCTCAGTGACTGTGCCATCCGGTGCAAACACCTTCAGCGGGAGGCTCCGCTCCCGGTCCAGCCAGTACAGCATCCGATACTCGCGGCCGTCTCGAGCGACAACCATCTCCCATTTATCCGCGTCACGGCCATTGACGGTTTCGCTCCCCAGTGATTTGCAAACCGCGTCGGGCAGAGTGCCACAGGGCCCATTTTCGGGATCCTGAGCACTCGCCTGATCCGGCAAGGGCGGCGGCGCTGGACGTACCAGGTACTGTTTCTGCTGGGGCAGGAGCATCACGAACAGCCCCTGTTTGGGGACCGAAATCTCCACGGCGGGCTGACCATTGGCCTCGAACTCCAGCCGCGTGCGGCCATCCCCCACGAACATCCGACTGACTCTGGGTGGGGATGCCGGGTGCATCTGATAGGCATCGGCGGAGAACTCAATCCGGGTTTGATCCGCAGCAACGACAGTCCCGCTCGCCGTCATTAGCAGCAGTCCGATCAAAAACGCAATGTTGCCAGCAGCGCGCGGTGTGTTCATTTCGCCTCTCTGGGTGGTGCCAGCCCGGTTGGGTACGGTGGGTAACGGTGCTATGGCGACCTGTCCCACGTTTCGCCCGAAAGTACGTCCAAGCGGGACGCCCGTTGCCGGGCAAGGCCCGATGTATTCGACACAGGGTCGTGTCGAATACATGGGCTGCTCGATGCCGCTTACTGGGCGGGCTGTGCCTGAGGCTGCGGCTGTTGCGGCGCGGGCGCACCGTATCCAGGCGGTGCATAACCCGGGGCCGGAGCGCCGTAGCCATAGCCGGGTGCACCATAACCGGGTGCACCATAACCATAGCCCGGGTAACCGTAACCAGGCGCACCATAGCCGTAGCCCGGATAGCCGTAGCCGGGGTAGCCGTAGCCGTAGCCCGGCTGGCCATAACCCCGACCGTAGCCGCTGCCGGTTCCGTGGCCGCTGAAGCCCATGTTGAAGCTGCCGTCGCCCATCATGTCGCCCAGGCCGTTACCCCAGCCCGGACCACCCCAACCGGGTCCACCCCAGCCAGGACCGCCCCAGCCCGGACCGCCCCACTGAGCCTGGGCGGAGGACAAGGGCAGGGCCATGGCGCCGGCAATCGCGGCGGCAAGAATCGCTTTCTTGAAATTGCTCATCACTGTTTACCTCAGGTGAAGTACATCTATCGGACGTCAACACGACGGCGTCCGGTTATCTCCCTGTCTGGTGAAACCATGGTGAACGCAGGGAGTCCCGTTCAGCCTCGCTTCGTCTTCCCTCAAAACACGCCGCGGCTTTACCAGGCCGGGCGGATCTGAGGCCGCCAGTAGGGCGGCCGCATGGGCGCCACCCCGGGTGGCGCGCCCAATCCGTATGTCCCGTACCCTGGCCAAACAGGCGGATACGGCGACGGGTACTCTGCTCTTGGATAAATCGGCGTCCGGCTGTAGTTGCGCGGTACGGATGGATAGCCCGGCGTCGCAGGAACCCAGGATCCGGCACGCTGGCGGGACTGGAAGCGCATGCCGGCTGACCCGTGGACAGATGCGCCGACGCCGCCGGACAGGATCCCCGGCCCGGCAAACGTGTTGGGGCCGGAATACGGCGCCATACCCGGGTCGCTGTCCGTCGCCATTGCCCCGGTGAGTGCGTCCGGTATGGGTGTATAGGGCCCGGGCGGCGCGGACGGCAAAACGGACCAACCCGGAACGGTAGCGGTGACCGGAGGGCCCGCCACCTGCGCAGGATCGTCCGGCTGTGCCGCATCGACCTGTAGAATCAGCCCCGCCTGCAACAGGGCAAGTGCACAGACACAGGCAGCAAGTGCCCCACCGGTTGGGATTTGCTTTGCGGGAAAGCGCGTCATGGTGCGCTGCCCTCCATCTCGAGCCATGACCAGATTCTCATTCGAGGTCCTTTTTCAATCGAATCCCGCGGCGCCCACGGGGTGCGGTGACGCCTGGCCTTTCCGCCTGCCGCTCGGGCCCCTTGGCCTCATCGACAGCGGCCTTACGGATGGTTTTGGCTTTCCGGGGCTTGGCTTGGGATGGGTTTGCCGGGGTGCTGTCTTTGCCCCGTGTCCCGCGCCCCCGGGCCGTCGTTTTTACCTCGACCCTGGCTGTGTTGTCAGCGGGCGCTGCGGCGGGTTCCTGGGCTGAATCGGAATCTTCTCTGAGCGCCGACTTGCCGCCCCCGGTGGATGTGCGCGAGCGACTGGGCCGTTTGCGCGCCGGGCCACGCCGCTTGGCTTCGGCCGTCCCGCCCGATGGAGCGGAAGCTTCGGGGCGGGAAGTGCGCGCGGCTTCCGAACCGGTCGAGGCCGACGACGCATCGGTCCCGACGGGCGCTTGATCAGTGAACGACGGGGGCTGCCAGCCAGGCACTGCCGCCGCCGAACCGGCCGCCTGCGGGACGACCGCCCCAGGTGCATTGGACCCAGCTGGCGTCATCGTGGAATCCGAACCGCCGAACCGGCCGTACAGAGACCGCACTGCGCTGAACAACAGGATGAACACGGCGCGGACAAGATAAAACGCCATGCTCAAGACCGCGAGCGCTCTGGACCAGATGCTCAACCACAGAGGCTCGCGCGGGCCTGTGGGCTGAACCGCTTCCGGGGCAACGCCGCTTACATCCAGGGCGCCGCCATCCGGTGCGCCCCCGGGCATGAACTGCTTGGCGGCGGTGATGCAGCCCAGAGGAATCACCACCAGGGTCAGGATGGTGGCCACGCCGGTACCGAACAACAGTGAAACTGCCATGCCTTGGAAAATCGGGTCGGTGATGATGGCGGCCGAACCCGCCATCAGGGTCAGGGCGGTGATCAGAATCGGCCTCATGCGGGTGCGTCCGGCCGCAACCACCGCCTCGCGGATTTCAGCGCCATTGGCCACCTCGATGCGGACAAACTCCACCAGAAGAATGGAATTGCGGACGATGATCCCTGCCAGCGCGATAAACCCGATCATGGAGGTGGCGGTGAATTCCGCACCGGTGACCCAGTGGCCGGGGACGATGCCGATCAGCGTCAGCGGGATCGGCGCCATAATCAGCAGGGCGACGTTGAAGTTGCGCGACTCCCAGACGATGAGGGCGTAAATCAGCAACAGCGCCGCCATGAACGCCAGGCCCATGTCGCGGAAAGTTTCGTAGGTGACGGTCCATTCGCCGGCCCACTCGAAACCACTCTCGAAGGTATTCGCCGGCGGGCCGATCAATCCCCAGGGCATGCCTGAGATGGTGTTTCCATCGGGTGTGGTGTAGTCGAGCAACTGATCCTCGACTGCGAACATGCCGTAGATGGGCGCACCGAGGCGGCCCTCCATCTCGCCGGTCACATACTCCACCGGCCGCAAATCCTTGTGATAGATGATTGGATCGTCCGTCACGGCTACGAAACGGCCTAGCTCGGACAGGGGCACAAAGCTGCCGTCATTCCCCCGGATCGGCAGATTGGACAAGCGGCCGAGTTGCGAGCGCACCGCCAGCGGCGTTTGGATCACGATGTAGGTCGGCTCCAGCGGTGCTGCCCGCTTTACATCGCCCAAAGTGTGACCGCCCATGGCCATGGCTATGCTGCGGTTGATGGCCTCCACCGAGATTCCCCGGCGCACCGCCTTCTCGCGATCCACTTCGAAACGCCAGTACTGTTGCGGATCGGCCATCAGCGTGTCCACGTCCACCAGGCCCTGGGCGCGGTCGAACATCCCACTCATGTCGGCCGCCACCCGGCGCCGGGTGGCGGCGTCAGGTCCATAGACCTCCGCTACGACGGTTTGCAGCACCGGCGGACCCGGTGGCATTTCCACCACCTGGATCCGTGCCCCCAGATCCCGGGCAACGGGTGTCAGCAGGGCACGCGCAGCCACCGCAATCTGATGGCTGCTGCGCTCGCGTTCCGCCTTGTCCACCAACATCACCTGTATGTCCGCTTCCCAAGGGGCTGCACGCAGATAGGTATGCCGCACCAGACCGTTGAAGTTGAACGGCGAGGCAGTCCCCACATAGGTCTGCAGGGCGGTGACCTCGGGCAGCTTATTGAGTTGTTCGGTCAGGGCACGGGTCACGTTGGCGGTGACCGGCAGGGCAGTCCCCTCGGGCATGTTCACCACGACGTTGAATTCAGGTTTGTTGTCGAAGGGCAGCATCTTTACCGCCACCGACTGGGTGTAGAACAGCGCGCAGGCTGCGAAGGTCAGACCGATCAACACAACCAGAAAAATCCTTCGGAGCGTACGGTTTCGGATCAGCGGCCAGATGATCGGCTCATAGATGCGGACGATCAGCTGCCGGGAGCGCGCCTCACGGCGCTCGGCCTTTTCCAGCGCCGCCAGCTTGGGGCGCAGCTTCCAGGCCACCCACGGCGTGAAGATAAAGGCCGCCAGCAAAGAGAAAAACATGGCCGAGGAACCCAGCACCGGGATTGGCCGCATATAAGGTCCCATCATGCCGCTGACAAAGCCCATAGGGAGCAAGGCCGAGATGATGGTGAGGGTCGCCAGAATCGTGGGGTTACCCACCTCCCGCACCGCGTCCACCGCGATGCGGATGGTGGTCTTGCCCGCCAGCAACCAGCGGCGGAATATGTTCTCCACCACCACCGTGGCGTCGTCCACCAAGATACCGATGGCGAAGATCAGCGCGAACAGACTGACCCGATCTATGGTGTACCCCATTACCCAGGCCGACCAGACGGTGATCAACACCACGATGGGAATCACCGTAATCACCACGAAGGCGGCCCGGGCACCCAGCCCGATAAGACACAGAATGGCTACCGCGACGGCGGCCTCACCCAGGGCGGAAAGCAGTTCGTTGACTTTGTCGTTGGCGGTCTGGCCATAGTCCCGGGTGATGGCAAGCTCGACGTTGTCCGGGATGAGTTGTCCGCGCAGCTGATCCAGACGGGCGAGAATGGCCCGGGCCACGGTGACGCCATTGGCGCCCTCTTTCTTGGCCAAGGCAATGGTGACGGCCGATGCACCCTCGGCCATCAAGGCGTCCGCCGGTGCCGCCGGACCGGTGTAATACCCGACCATGTGCCGGGTTTCCTCGGGGCCGTGGAACACGCTGGCCACATCACGCACATAGACCGGCGCACCGGCGCGGGTCCCGACCACCAGCCGGGAGATTTCTTCGGCCGTGCGCAGAAACGAGCCGGTGTACACATTGAAAAGGGTATTGCCCGACTCCAGGCTTCCGGCCGGTTGCTCCGCGTTGGCCGAGCGAATGGTGTTGGCGATTTCCTCGAGGGTAATGCCATAGCCGCTCAGGCGCTCCGGATACACCTCGACACGGATCTGCTCGGCGCGGCCGCCGACCACGTATCCCTGCCCGGTATTCGGCACCTCCTGCAAACGCTGCAGAACGTCCAACGCCAGGGTGCGCATAGCCCCGTCGTCCACGTCCTGGGACCACATGGTCACGGTCACCACCGGCACGTCGTCGATCCCCTTCGGCTTGACCAGGGGCATAGCGACACCGGGGGGAATCTTGTCCAGGTTGGACTGAAGCTTGTCATGCACCTTGACTATGGAGGGTCCAAGCTCTTCTCCGACACGAAACCGCACGGTGACCATGGCGCCGCCGCGACGGGTGGCGGAATAGACGTGCCGGACACCGGGGATCTCACTCATGATCCGCTCCAGGGACTCGGTCACCAGGCTGGTTACCTGCTCGGCCGACGCACCCGGGTACTGCACGAACACATCCACCATTGGCACCGATATCTGCGGATCCTCCTGGCGCGGCGTAAATATCAAACCCAGCACACCAACCGCCAGGGCCGCCACCATCAGCAGCGGCGACAGCGGTGAGTCGATGAAACTCCGGGCGATCCGCCCGGCCAGGCCGAGATCGACCGCCTCGTCGATGTTCGACGCGTTGGGTTGCACCGTCCCGATGTCTTTCTGGTTGTCTTCAGCCATGGTTCAGCACCGCTCGCAGAAGTCCATCGACAGGTTCACTGTGGCCGGGTGCCCGGCTCACGCCGGGACCAGCTCGAACCCATGCCGGGCGGCGGGTTTGCGTAAATGCGCTCACCCACGCGCAGGCCGGACAGCACCGAAACCGTGCCTGTGCTTACGTAGTCGCCCAGGCGCAAAAGCCGGAGCTGCGTTTCGTTTTTTGCACCGACAACGAACACGCCGGGCAGGCTGCCGCGCCAAACCACCGCACTCTCGGGAATAGCGGGCAGGGTATTCATCGGGGCATTGATGTCGGGGATCATGACCTCGGCGTACATACCCGGGCCTCCGGGCACACCCTGGGGCAGGTCGAGCTTGACCCGGACCGTATGTCGCTCCGCATCGGCGGCAGGGAAGATCTGCGCAACCCGGGCATCTACCCGGGTATTGCCCACGTCAAGCCGCGCCGGCACCATCATGCCGACACGCAGGCCAGGCATCAGGCGGGCCGGGATCTCCAGGGTGATCTGCAGGTAGCGGGTGTCGGCGAACTCCAGCAGAGGCTGCCCCGGCTGAACCGGATCACCCACTTCCACCAGTTTGTGCAGAATGACCCCGTCAAAGGGCGCGACAGAACGCGCGTCGCGGACCCGGGCATCCACCTCGCGCAACTGCGATCGGGCTGCTTCGATGCGGGAGATGGCCTGATCGATCTGGGTACCTCGGTTCACCAGATCCGCCTGACGGTCGAGCCAGGGACTGCCGCCGATGTTGCCCGGCATCATGTTGGCGAAACCCTGGCTGAACATCTGGTCGAACATGGACGGCAAACCCATGCCTCGGCTGCCGTAGATGCTGCGGCCCTGGGGCGAATACAGTTCCCGGGAATACTGCATCTGTGCATTTCCCAGCGCCGCCTCCGCATTGCGTATCTCCGCCAGCGCCGCTTGGCGCCGGGCCAAAAGATCGTCGTCGTCCAGAGTCACCAGATCGGTCTGGGATTCGAACCAGTCGCCTTCGGCTCCGGCAATAAACACCACCCGTCCGGGCGACTGTGCGGTAAGGGTCACCTCCTTGAAGGGCACCACCGTTCCGCCCAGGGTGACCGTGGATCCGCGCCGACTGGCCATGACGGTGACGATGTCGCCGCCGACGGCGGGCTGGGACACGGGGACAACCGGCGCGCCCGACCGGGCAATTGGCGCATCGCCCTCAACAGCCCGGCCGGCCCACAAGTACCAGCCCACCAGCACCAGTGCTGCAAACGCGGCCATTTTCAAGGGGGCATGCTTCATGTTGTTTTCCACACGATTGCCTGTCCCAAATGCAACGGCACGGTGCCGGACCGCGCTGTCACGGGCGCGAACGAACTCGCCGTTCTCAGGCCAATGGGCGTCAAAGCTAGACCCGCCCCATGGCGGCGAAACTCTTGATGAACGGACCCGCCATGCGCGGATCCTTGACCATGGCCGAGTAGTCACCCACCTCGAATTTGAGCTTGCGTGCGGTGTAGGCCATACCAAGACCCATCATCCCGGGCGGCTTTTTCAGCCATTTCTGCCAGTTTTCCGGCGTTGCCCGCAGGTCCCAGTTTAGGGCCTGGCCGTCGTAGCTGCCCGCCGCGACCGCGCGGCCATTCTCGATCATCAGAACCCCACGGGGCTGAGCTTCACCGTCAAAGCCGTAACCGATATTGGAGTTGAACCCGATTTTGGCCAGGGCATCGGCCAACTCGGGGTCGGCATTCCACTGGTCCATCAATCCGGACATCCATTCGGCTGAAAAAAGATCCGCCATGGTCTTGTCGCCTCCTCAAACAACTGAACCAAAACGCGCCGGGACGTCGGTCGCCCAGGTCGTCATTCGCGCAAACGTGGTTGCGGCCAATTCCGGACGTCACCAGGGGATTGGAGACAGGGCCGCCGAAACCATGGGGGCAGACATACTGCAGCAACCCGGCCCTGAATCCGCGCTTGGCCTAGAAATCCTCCTGGTTGATGTGCTCGATACGACACCGCGTCCGAGTCCGGAACCCTCCTGAGTCACCGTTGCGACCCGGGTAGCCCACTTTTTTTATTGTTATTGCAAGCGCCGGGCCAGCCAATAAACTGCATATTTTTCATATATTTACACGTTTCCGAACTGTTGCACCGAAACGCCGCGCAACCCCTGAAACCGGCAGTTCGTTTACACAAGGCCGGTGATTTTGTTAGGTTTTCGGCGACAAGCAACGGGTGTGCAACAGCTTTGCAACGCTGCAACGCTTTTGGGCTACTCAAAACCGGCCGAGGTCCCGTGGAAGCAGTTGCCATCGAGAGCGCAGTCGGGGAACTTCGCCCCATCGTTGACGTGCTGGTATCGCAAATAGACGAAGGAGTCATCCTGTCCGAACTCGGGGGGATGGTTGTCTGCAGCAACCCGGCGGCCAGATCCCTTTTGGGGCTGCCGGCTGGCACCCGCCTGCAGGACCTGCGCGACCTGGGCGGCCTGAATCTGCAACGCATGATCGACCGCGCCGAACGGGACGCGGCCACCCTAGGGTCGGTCATGTCCGAGGCCGGCTTCGTTGGGTTCGAACGGCCCCTGCACATCGATCAGCAGGTGCACAGCCTCGAGTTCCGCAGCGGACAGGTACATCTGCCGGACAAACCCGGCGTGGCCCGCCTGACCATCATCCGTGACGTCAGTGATCGAAACCGGCTTCGTGCTGTCCTCGACTCCGGGCACCGGGGCACTTTGGTCACTCAGGACAGCCACACGCTGGACATCATCAGCCGTCTGCAACAAATTGGCCCCACCCAGGCGACGGTGCTGATTCAGGGCGAATCCGGCACGGGCAAGACCCAGATCGCCCGGCTGCTGCACGAGCACAGCCAGCGTGCCGGGGGGCCCTTGGTGGAAATCAATTGCGCGGCCATACCCGAGACCCTGATCGAATCCGAATTGTTCGGTCATGTGAAAGGGGCTTTCACCGGCGCCCAGGAAGCACGCCAAGGGCGTTTCCAGAGCGCCCACGGCGGCACCCTGCTGCTGGACGAGGTGGGCGAACTGCCGCTGCACCTTCAGGCCAAACTGCTGCGGGTTCTACAGGATCACCGATTCGAGAAAGTGGGTTCTGACAAGAGCATCGAAGCCGACGTGCGGGTGATCGCCGCGTCCAATCGCAACCTGCGCCAGGCGTTGGACGAGGGGGCGTTCCGGGCCGACCTGTACTACCGTCTTGCAGTCATTCCCATCAACGTGCCGCCGCTGCGGGAACGCCCCGGGGATATCCCCTTACTGATTCGGCACTTCCACGGCCGGCTGGCGGCCAAGGGGTATTCCGACCAGGTACGCTTCGGGCCGGAAGCCATGCAAATGATGATGGACTACCCCTGGCCCGGCAATGTCCGGGAACTGTCCAATGCGGTGGAACACGGCATCATCTGTGCGGTGGACGGTTGGGTGCTGCCGAGCAGCCTGCCACAGGACATCCGCAATGCCATGCCCGGCGCTAAGCTCGAAGCCGCGCATGAGGCGGAACTGGACGATCGTCGAGCCATAGTCGATGCGCTGGACGCCACCGGCGGAAACAGGGCGCAAGCGGCGAAGCGCCTGGGCATAGATCGCAGCACCTTGTGGCGGCGGATGAACCGGCTGGGTATCGACACAAAGTAGGCTGGATTTTGGCGTGGGGTCAGTGGGCCGAGGCCGAACGCTGGGCCACTGTCTGGCGCTCCAGCACGGCTTCCAGCGCCCGCGCCGACAAAGGCTCGCTGAGCAGGTTGCCCTGCAGCAGATCACAGCCCTCCTCACTCAGAAAACTGCGCTGCGCCTCGGTTTCAACGCCCTCGGCGATGACCGTCATTTGCAGGCTCCGCCCCAGTGCAATCACCGCCCGTGCGATGGCTTCGTCATCCGGGTCGTGGGGTATGTCCCGGACGAACGACTGGTCGATTTTCAATCGGTGGATGGGCAGGCGCTTGAGATAGCTCAACGAAGAGTAGCCGGTTCCGAAGTCATCGATCGACAGGGTGATGCCCATGCGACGCAGCGTCTCCATGGCTTCGATGGCTTCCTGAACCTGGTCCATGATGAACCCTTCGGTGATCTCGAGCTCCAGCGCCAGCGGATCAATGCCGGTGCCGCGGATGGTATCGCGCACGGTCTCAACCAGGTTGCCCCGGGAAATCTGAGCGGCGCAGAGATTCACCGCCAGACGCGGCACCGGCAGACCCGCATCCCGCCACGCCGCCCACTGCCGGCAGGCTTCGAACAAGGCCCAGTCACCCATAGGCTTGAGCAAACCGGTCTCCTCCGCCACCGATAGAAAGCGCGCCGGGGTCAACAGACCGAATTCCGGGTGCTGCCAGCGCAGCAAAGCCTCGATGGCGACCAAAGCCCCGGTGTGGGCCGAATACTGAGGCTGATAGAAAACAAGGAACTCGGTGCGGTCCAGAGCCCGCCTTAGTCCGGTCTCCAGCATATAGCGCTCGAAAGCGGTTTCAGTCAGTTCGCTGACGTAGAACTGATAGTTGTTCCGGCCCAGGCCCTTGGCCCGATACATGGCGGCATCGGCGTTCTTGACCAGAGTGGCCACGGTTTTGCCATCGTCAGGGTAGACGCTGATGCCGATACTGGTGGAAATGTACAGATCGCGCTCGGCCACCTGGAACGGCTGTACGAAGCAGTCGATGATCTTCTGGGCCAGCACCGCCGCGTCATGGGCGTGTTCGATGTCCTCCGCCACAACGGTGAACTCGTCGCCGCCGAGCCGAGCCACCGTGTCCTGCTCCCGAATCGAACTCTTGAGCCGCTCGGACACCGATTTCAGCAGATCATCTCCGGTGTGATGACCGAACGAATCGTTGACGATCTTGAATCGGTCAAGGTCCAGGAACAAAAGCGCGGTGTGCCCCCCGTGCCGCTGAACCCGGTCCAGTGCGTGCTGTAGGCGGTCATTGAACAGCAGCCGGTTGGGCAGGCCGGTCAGCGCGTCGTGATGGGCCAAATGGTTGAGCAGATTCTGCGATCGCTTGATGACCGTAATGTCGGAAAACACGCTGACATAGTGACTGACCCGTTTGTCATTGGTCCACACGGTATTGATGTTGACCAGGGCCGGAAACGACTCGCCGCTTTTGCGGCGGTTCCAGATCTCCCCCTGCCAGTGGCCGGCCTCCGCCAGAGATTGCCAGAGCTGTTCAAAAAACGCCGTATCGTGCCGGTCCGATTTCAGCAGTGACGCGGGCTGACCAAGCGCCTCGGATTCGGCATAGCCGGTAATCTCGGTAAAGGCTTTGTTGACGGCGGTAATGCAGCCATTGGGGTCGGTGATCAACACCCCTTCGCTGGTACTCTCGAACACCGTCGCCGATTCACGCAGACGCGCCTCTGCCCGTTTCAGTTCAGTGACGTCCAGACAGGATGCCATGATGGAAAAGGCGCGCCCCGAGTCGTCGCGCACCCAGTTAACCGACACACGGGCGTCGAAACGGCCAGCGTCGATTCGCAGAGCCAGCAGCTCACCCGACCAGTCATCGCCTCTGGCCAGAGACGCCTTCAGCGCGGCCATCGCCGCCTGGTCGGGCTCGAACAGGCTGTCGGTGCTGCGCCTCAGCATCGTGTCCCCATCCATCGCCCCCCACATCTGGGACAGGGCGGGGTTGACATAGGTGATGCGTCCCTGCAGATCCGCCAGAACGATCCCCACCAGAGAGGATTCCACCGCGCAATGCCTTTCACGCAGCTCTTTTTCTACCAGTTTGCGGTCGGTGATATCGCTGTAAACACCCACTGCCCGTTGTGGGCGCCCTTCGTTGTCGCGCTCCACCACCTTGCCCCGGTCCAGCACCCAGATCCAGTGTCCATCGGCGTCGCGCAGTCGATGCTCGCTGTGGTAATCGTTGGTCGCGCCATCCAGGTGGCGCTGCAGGGCTTGCTCGACCTGGGACTGGTCGTCCGGATGTATCAGGTGCAGCCATTCCTGATAGCTGAAACCGGGTTCGCCGTGAATGAGTCCAAGCCGGCCTTTCCATAGGGGAGTGAGATAGCGCTCATCCGCCCGGATGTCCCAATCCCAAACCCCGTCACGGGCTCCCTCCAGGGCGAGTTTTAGTCGTTCCTCGCTCTGACTGAGCTCGTGTCGGAGCTGGACCGCGCCCAGAGCCTCGGCGATTCGCTCACCCACATCGCGCAGCAGGCGACGCTCGGTCGCCGTCCACACACGATCGTGTGCGCAGTCCTGCAGCCACAATAGCCAGGGCTGCCCGAAACGGGGCCGGACTGCAATCAGCATCTGGGCCCGGATGCCGAGCAATTCACGCAAAGGGGTACCCTCGGCAAACCCGCAGCCGGTGCTGGGCCCCCGTTGGGTCAGCGCCTGATGCAAAGTCTCATGCACGGCTGGTTGGTCCGGCAGCGGATCGCCCTTGGCCACCACCGGCACGCAGCTCCGGCGGGCCGCCTCCGCACCCAGCAGCCAATGCTCATGCTGCAGTTCATCCCGGTGTAAGACCCAGGCCCGATCAAGCTCGAACATCCGGCGCAGGGTCCGGGCGAGGTTTTCCAGCAGATCGGACGCGTCATGGGAACGACCCATAGCGTCGGACAGATTGCGCATGCTTTCCAGGTAACGCAGCTGGACGGTACGGGCGTGTTCCGCCAGCCGCCGATCGGTGACATCGTGAAACACGATCATCAACAATCGCCTTTCGCACTCGTCGATTGGGGTCAGGCTGAGGTCGGCATAGAAACGGACCCCGTCCAGCCGATGGCAGGCCACGCTTTCCAGCTCCACCCGTTCCCCGGCACCGGCCCGTGCCTGGATCGCGCTGACCTGTTCGCTGTTGGTTTGGGTCACCACCTGGGCAAGGTGCATCCGGACCAGACTCGCTGCATCGCAGCCGAGCATGTCCAGCATGTGGGGATTGGCGGACAACAGACGGCCATCGGTCACATCTGCGACCAGAATGCCGACGCCCGCATGCTCGAAAATCGCCTTGAAGCGCTGCTCGCTCTCTCGCAGGGCCCGTTCGGTGACGGCCGCAGTAGGCAACCCCTGCTGCGCGGCGGCCGAGTGGGAGTCCGGTTCACTGCTGTGCCCGGCGACCGTGGCGTCGATGGCCTCGATCAGTATCAGCATCCCGTCCGAATCCGTCAGACCCACCCGTCGGGCGCGCAGGCGCACGGTGCGACCCGCACCGTCCTGCCCGGCAACGTCAACAATCACCGATCGCGCCCGTGCAGCCAAATCCTCGAAATCGGGCATCGGATCGGATCTCAGCCATGCCGGCAGTGACTCGAGTGACCGTCCATTCCACTGATCCAGGGGCCAGCCCAGGCAATGGGAAGCAGCCGGGCTATGGGCACGAAGACGGTTGTCACCGGGGTTCAGCAGCAATACAGCGGTATCGGCGACGGCCGCAAACGCAAGCCAGCCTTGACTCGTTTCGAGCTTGGGAACGTCGTGCATAAATCGTGAACCAGACACCGATGGGTTTGCAGCGCTTTCGTTACAGCCGCAGATCGAAGGCTGCGGCCCCGACGCCTCTCCGTCAACCCCTGCTGGAGTGGTGTCGCTGGTCTTGTTCCGGGCGCCCGCGTCGCGACCAAGGCGACCCCCGGCCCACAACTTTAGGAAACTCGGACGCGACCCTGAGAACGGGTCAATGCTTACTCAATACTCTAAGTGATTTTCATGGGACCAGTGAGGGTCGTCGCTGCCAAGATCGCCGATGGGCGCCGCGAACGCATCGGCCACCAGCCGCGGAACCGAATCACCCGTGAGAGCGCGCAAGAATGCGACCAAAGCCTGGGTGTCCGGGGCCGGCAGATTCAGCGGACGGACACGCGGGTCAAGCAATGGATGCGAAACCCCGCCGCGATTGTAGAACGCAACCACTGCCTCCAACGTCGGCAGACTGCCATCATGCATGTAGGGCGCGGTGAGATCGACATTGCGCAAACCCGGGGTCTTGTAGCGCCATCGATCAGCGGGATTCTGGCTGATCTCATAGAGGCCAAGATCGCTCGCCGGCGGCTCCGCAACCGCATCGATAAGGGCGGTGTCGACCGAAACGAATACGCCCGGGGCAAGCTGCACCTCTGTGGTGCTGGACCGCGGCAGCATGCTGTTACGCCAGCCGATTCCGGTGTTGTGAAATGTGCCGTCGGTAAACAAGGCGTGTTGATCGCCGACCAAATGGCATGCTGAACAGCCGGCCGCACCTCGAAACAGCTCAAATCCGCGCTTGACCTGCTCATTTACCGCCGCCTCGTCACCTCCATAATACCAGCGATCAAACGGTGAACCACCGGAAATCAGCGTCCGTTGATAGGCCGCCAGGGCCTTGCCCACGGTCTCCATTGTGGGCCCAGGGGTGTCGAACGCCGATTGGAACGAACCGGCATAGTCGGGCAAGCGGCCGATCTTCTCGAGCACCGCCCCGACCGAGGGGTTGGCCATCTCATTCTGGGCAACAAGAGGTTGCCACACCTGGGTCTCCAAGCTGGTTTCGCGCCCATCGTGGAACAAACGATGCTGGAAGCCCACGTTGTACAGGCTGGGCGCATTGCGCCGGACGGTGCGGCCTTCAAAGCCGATCGAAGTGGCCAGCTCGTTGTTGGTGAAACCCTGCTCCGGAATATGGCACATGGCGCAGGATACCGTATCGTTGAGAGACAGGCGCCGATCGAAAAACAGCTTTCGACCCAGGGCGACCCGGCTGGGTGTGAGCGGGCTGGATTCAGGGACCGGCAGCTCGGGCAACCCCAGGGCGCCGGACTGGGCAAGTGCAACCAGGTCGGCGGGTCGGCCCAAACGGTGCTCCAGGCTAAGTGCACGGCTTTCGTAGGCGGCGTCCGAGTAGGCGCGGCGGTCGTCCCCGGGCCCGAACAGGGGGGATCGGGCAGGGGCCTTCTGGCCGGATTCGGGACTCTTGGTCAAGCTTGCTCCACCCTCGGCACCCGGCTCGGACGCCATCAGCAAGGTGCGCACATCCGCCAGCAAGACGTCTCGATGCAAGAACGCAACGCTGTAGATGTTGCGTATCCGACGCTCGTGGTCCACCAGATAGACCTTGAGCAGGTGATTGAACGCATCGGTGGGCGCGCCGTCTGCATCCAGCATCACCTGGATGGGCTGGTTATAGCCCGACAGGATTGGCGCCAATCCTGCGCTTGACGCGGTGGTTGCGAAAAGCCATTCGCCGGTTCCACGTCCCAAGGCGCGGCCATAGAGCGACATCACCTCCGGTGTGTCGTGTTCCGGATCGAAACTGAGTGTAACCAGACGCAGATTTGCGGCCAGAGAGGGGTCTTTGGCCATGGCTTGCTTGACGCCCTGCAACACCGCGGTCGCCAACGGACAGCCGTTGACGTCGCTGCAATTGGAGTAAATGAAGCTGAGCAGAACCAGTTTGTCGCCCAGCAGGTCATGAAGCCGTGCCGGTTCGCCGGATGACAGCAAAATGTCCCCATCGGCGGCCTGCTGCACGATGGGAAGCGCGTAACTGCCGGGGACCGGGGGTTCAAAACCAAGCGGGCCATAGCCCGGCGCAAGCGGCAGCGGGCTGTCCGCCCAGGCCGCGCCCGCCAAGCTCAGCAACAGGCCCAGAAGCGGGCCTGAAACCAGCGAGATGGCACCGCGCGGTCGCACCGGCACGACCGCGCGGCCAGGGATCTCAGTCGATGATGCCTGCCACCCGCGTCGCGGCGGGTTCGGCCGTGTTGCTGTAAAGCGAATAGGCACCGAACCGCATCTGGTGTGGACGTCCGAGTTTCTCGGCATAGAAGTCGATCTCAAACTGCTTGGTGGCCTGCTTGCCATCCCAACTGTATGCCTTGAAGAACTGCTCGTCCGCATCGCCCTTCTTGTCCCACTGCGACAGCAGCGATGAAGTGTAGTAGAGACGCGAACCGTCCCAGCTTTGCGAGAGCATATTGAGCTGCGACCCGATCTTATGGGAATAGACCTCTTTCGGATTGAAAGGATCGCTGATGTCGAATGCCCGGCTGGTGCCGTCCATAAACGTGTCGACCCAGAGCAAGCCGTCGTCCGCGGCAATGGAGATATCCACCGGCAGCGGTACTGCGCTGGGATCGCCGATGTCCGCCACCGCCTTGGCCTGCCACTCGCCGGACTCGTCCTCGTAAATCAGCCAGATCTTGGAGGTCAACGCCGTGGTGGTGAAACAATAGTTGTTCTGAGAGCCCCAGGCACATCGAACTTCGAGAGGCGCCCCCGGCACGTCCAAGACCTTCTTGGCCTTACGGCTGTGCAGATCCCAGACAACGACGGTGTTGCCGAAGCGTTTCATGGCCTCGCCATCCTGCAGCATTTTGCCAAAATCCATCATGTAGTTGGACCATCCGGTGAAAGACGATGACACGAGAACGTTGCGGCGCGGCAACGCCCGCACGTCGTAGCCATAGCCATCGGCAAACTGACCGGCTTTGGTGGCGCCGCGCAAGTCCTCGTCGGTGGGCATCCAGTGGGTGGCGACGTACTTGCCCTCGTTGGTGTACTCCACCATCGCGGTGCGTCCACCGTTATCCCGGTTGTTGGACAATCCGGTGATCAGCATGCGGCCGGGCAAGGCGTAGGTGGTATGCGGGCCGACAACACCACCGCTGCTTTCGACAAAATCCGTGATCACCTGGCTCAAGCTTGGTTTGGCCGGGTCGGTGTGGACGTCGAAGACGAAGATCTTGTTGGTGTCCAGACCGCCAGCCCAGAGATAGCGGCGATCGTCGGTCAGTCCGGAGTGGTGGGCTTCGTTCCGCCCACCCACCGAAAGGCTGTGCACCACCTTGCCATAGTCCTCCGACGCCGGATTGACCGCGATGGTGACGAGTTTGTCCTGTTCGTCGCCCACACCTTCCTGACCCAGCGTCCAAACGTAGACAAAATCCTCCTGGCCGACGATCTTCGCCATGTAGGGCGACATGCAGGTCTCGTCAGCAAACGCCGCCCCCATCATCAGACACACGGACGAGGCAAAGGTGAACCAAACGGTTCGTGTCCGGGTCGGAATTCCGAGTAGTCTCATGCTCTATCCCCCTGTTGGCATACCTGAATGGTAAACATAGACGATCGGCAAGGTGGCTGCCCGGCAATCCACGAAGATACTTTGGCGGGACGGGAACCGTTGGCCACGGCTCTGGGTGATTTCTACCCACATGCTGCCAACATAAAGAGTAGTGCATCATTTCGACCCCGGCACTGTCGTGCGAGCGCGACATCGCGTGGAGGCTGGATTCAGCGGGGCCAGAGGCGACGACGGCAATACTGTCGCCTCAAGAGAACAGATGAAGTATCGGGAAAGCGCCCCGGTTCGGGACATTCCGCGACAACGGAAGGTAAGTTGCTGCGCATTTTTCACTGTATTTTCAATCCGGGCCGGCTACCCTTGAAGTCGCCAGCGGCGTTCATTCCATGCGGCTGGCACACATCCTGCTGTCAGCCACCGGGCGGCCACGCCTGCGTGTCCAGGCTACGACAGCGCACGTTGGCGGTGCGGCCGGGAATAAAAACAATCCGGCTAGAAACGGAAAGTAGGAGGTCATGGATCGATGAAGTTCGACTCACCAGTTCGTTCGCGACGTAACGACATCCGCACCCGGCTGTGGCTTGCCCGACTGACCGGTCTTCTGGCCATGCTGGTGCTGCCGACGGTTTGGGCCGCGTCGCCCGAGGCAACGGTTCGAGATGCCACACAGGCACTGATCCAGGCGGTGGAAGCCAATCGGGACGCAATACAGCGTAACCCGGACCAGGTCAAAACGCTGATCGAGGAATTTGTCGCCCCGCAAATTGATTTCGAGGTCATGTCCCGGGTCATTCTCGGCCAACACTGGCGTACCGCAACGCCGGATCAGCGGGTGCGGTTCGTTCAGGCTTTCCGGGGCTTTCTGATCCAGTTCTACACCACGGCGATCAAGGAGTATGTGGTCCAGGAGGGCATCCCCGAACAGGTGAGTGTGGAAGTAATCCCCCTCCGCGCCGAGCCGACCGGGCGATCCACCCGAGTGATGAGCCGCATTCTTCAGAACGGCCGCGCCCCGGTGGAGGTCAGCTACGGACTGTATCGCACCGACCAGAACGGCTGGCGGCTAATCGATATTCAGGTACAGGGCATCAGTCTGGTGATCAACTACCGGCAGTCGTTCTCCCGCGAACTGCAGACATCGGGATTGGACGATCTGATAGCCAATCTGGAAGCCAGGGACAACCCGGCCTGATCAATGCGCCGGTGCAAACCATTCTGACATGGGGTTGGGGCCACCCGGGCCTCTTCCGTCGCGGCCTGCTAACGGCCGTATTGCTTGCCGGGCTGATTGCGGCCGCCCAGGCAGCGAGCGTGGGCGGGATAGAATTGACCGATCAGAACGGCCACCGGTTCCGCTTCGAGAACCATAGGGATCGCACTGTCCTCCTTTTGTTCGGCTACACCCACTGCCCCGATGTCTGTCCCCTGACCCTGCAAAACTTGCGCGGCACACTGGATGCGTTGGGTGATGAGGGCGAGGCCTATATGCCGGTCTTTGTCTCAGTCGACCCGAAACGGGACCCTCCCGGCCGGCTGGCGGCATATCTGGCGTACTTCCATAAGGACATTGTTGGACTTACCGGCGAACCGGACGATCTCCGCCGGCTGGCCGACCAGTGCCAGACCAGTTTTCAGGTTCACGACCAAGACGACGATCCGCACTATGCGGTGGACCACAGCCCGAATCTGTACATCATTCACCCCGGCGGCGAGCTGGCCGGCATCATACCCCACGGCATTACGCCAACCGACAGCGCGGACATCGTTCGCTCGCTGGCTGCAAAACCCTAGTCCGCATCATTTCGGGTGGCGGCGTTCGCACCAGGGCGTTTCGCTCTGGTCGATGTTGGTCCTTTTCGGGCTCAGGCGGCGCAGCACTTCAACGAGTTGACCAGGCACCGCTGGCTGCACCGACCTCGGGACGCGCGGGGAAGTTGGCGTGGGGACCGCGCAAGGCGGCGGATGCAAACTCCGCAAAGTCCTCTATTATGCTCATACGGGACCGGCCCCCAGGGGCCCGAGTCGGCCGTACAATCATTTCGTCGTCGACGCATAATCAATGACTTAAGTGAGGACAAAGACCATGAACAAGATGCTCGCCGCCGCAGCGGGGCTGGCACTATCCGCCATTGCGGTCGGGGCTCAGGGTAAAACCCTGGTGTTCTGCTCGGAGGGAAGCCCCGAAGGCTTTAACCCGCAATTGTTTACCGCAGGCACGACCTTCGATGCCAGTTCCCGGCAGGTCTACGATGGTCTGGTGCAGTTCGAACGCGGAACCACCAACATCATGCCCGGCCTGGCCGAATCCTGGACCGTCAGCGACGATGGTCTGGTCTACACCTTCAATCTTCGCAAGGGCGTCAAGTTTCACTCCAGCGAGGGATTCACCCCGAGCCGCGACTTCAATGCGGACGACGTCGTGTTCAGCTTCGAGCGCCAGTGGAAGCCGGACAACCCCTACCACAAGGTTTCCGGGGGGACCTACGAATACTTCAACGGCATGAGCATGCCGGATCTCCTGAAGGAGATCGAGAAGGTGGACGACTACACGGTACGCTTTCATCTGAATCGGCCTGAAGCCCCGTTCATCGCCAACCTGGGTATGGACTTCGCGTCCATTCTTTCCGCCGAGTACGCCGATGCCATGCTCGCAGCCGGGACGCCGGAAGTCATCGACCTTGAGCCGATCGGCACCGGTCCCTTCCAGTTCGCGGCCTATCAAAAGGACGCGGTCATCCGCTATCAGGGGTTCGAAGATTACTGGCAGGGCAAGCCGGCAATCGACAAGCTGGTGTTTTCCATTACACCAGACGCCTCGGTCCGCTACGCCAAGCTGAAGGCCGGCGAGTGTCATGTCATGCCCTACCCCAATCCAGCAGACCTGAAGGCCATGGCTGACGAGGCCGATATAAACCTGATGCAACAGGAAGGCCTGAATGTGGGCTATCTGGCGTTCAACGTGGAGAAAAAGCCGTTCGACAACCGTGAAGTGCGCCAAGCGCTGAACATGGCCATCAACAAGGAAGCGATCATAGAGGCTGTGTTCCAAGGTGCCGGAACGGTGGCGAAGAATCCGATTCCACCCACCATATGGTCTTACAACGAGGCCACCGTGGACTATCCCTACGATCCCGAGAAGGCCAAACAAATGTTGGCCGATGCGGGCTATCCAGACGGCTTCGAGACCAATATTTGGGCGATGCCGGTGCAGCGGCCATATAACCCGAACGCCCGAAGGATGGCGGAAATGATTCAGGCCGATTGGGCCAAGGTCGGGGTGAAAGCCGATATCGTGACCTACGAGTGGGGCGAGTATCTGAAACGGTCCAAAGACGGCGAACATGACACCGTGTTGCTGGGGTGGACCGGGGATAACGGCGACCCGGATAACTTCCTGGCGGTGCTGCTGGGCTGTGACGGCGTCGGCGGCTCGAACCGCGCCCGCTGGTGCTATCAGCCGTTCGAGGACTTGATTCAACAGGCCAAGGTTGTGAGTGACCAGGCGGAGCGCACCAAACTGTATGAACAGGCGCAATTGGTGTTCAAGGAAGAAGCGCCCTGGGTCACGGTGGCCCACTCCGTTGTGTTCAAGCCGATACGCAAAGAAGTAATCGACTTCCGCATCGATCCGTTTGGGGGTCATCCCTTCTACGGAGTCGACCTGGCGGAGTAAGGCAGGACCGAAACCCCGGCCGGGATCAGAGCTCCCGGCCGGGCAAGGAGAGAAATCTCGACCCGCGGTCGCGATCGCACCTATGATAAGGGCTCAGTTCACAGCACGGCCCTCTCGGGCCAAGGCGAGACCCCCGGTTAAATGCTGCAATTTCTACTGAAGCGATTGGCCCTGGTGATTCCCGCCTTTTTCGGGGTCACGCTGCTGACCTTCGCTCTGATCCACCTGATCCCGGGTGACCCGGTGCTGCTGATGGCCGGCGAACGGGGCATTGCCCCGGAAAGGCACGAGGAACTGCGGCGTGAGATGGGACTGGACCGACCCATGGTCATCCAGTATCTGCATTACATCGGCGGTGTTTTTCAAGGGGACCTGGGCAAATCTCTGATCTCCAAGAAACCGGTCATGGAAGAGTTCCTGACCCTGTTTCCCGCCACCATCGAGCTGTCCCTATGCGCCATGATTTTCGCCGTGACCATCGGCCTGCCAGCCGGCATTCTGGCGGCGGTAAGACGGGGAACGGTGTTCGATCACAGCGTGATGGCGGTATCCCTGACCGGCTACTCCATGCCGATATTCTGGTGGGGACTGCTGCTCATCCTTTTGTTCTCGGTGCAGCTGGGCTGGACGCCGGTGTCAGGACGCATATCGGCCCTGTACTGGGTGGATACGGTGACCGGATTCATGCTGATCGACAGCCTGCTGTCGGATGAGGCCGGTGCCTTCACTTCCGCCGTTCGGCATCTGATCCTTCCGTCAATCGTTTTGGGGACCATCCCGCTGGCGGTCATCGCCCGCATGACGCGATCCGCGACCCTGGAAGTGCTGCGGGAGGACTATATCCGCACCGCCCGGGCCAAGGGCTTATCCCCGATGCGGGTGATCGGGCTGCATGCCCTGCGCAACGCCTTGATCCCGGTGATCACCGTCATCGGACTGCAGGTGGGTGTGCTGTTGGCCGGCGCCATTCTGACGGAAACCATTTTTGCCTGGCCGGGGGTCGGGAAGTGGTTGGTGGAGTCCATCGGACGGCGCGATTATCCGGCAGTGCAAGGCGGCATTCTGCTGGTGGCAACGGTGGTCATCCTGGTCAACCTCGTGGTCGATATCCTGTACGGTGTCATCAACCCGCGCATTCGGCACACACGCTAATGAGTGAAACCGTCCAAGTCTCCAGTTCCGAGGCACCCCCCCATCCATTGCAAGAGTTCTGGCACTACTTCAGCCAGAACGCCGGTGCCGTGGCCGGGCTTGTGTTCATTTGCGTGATTGTTGTGGTGGCTGTTCTGGCCGACGTCCTGGCCCCGCATCCCCCCTTTGAGCAGTACCGGGACGCCCTGTTGGTGCCGCCGTTCTGGCAAGACGGGGGCAGCACCCGATTCCTGCTGGGTACCGACGACGTGGGCCGCGACATCCTGTCGCGGTTGATGTACGGGGCACGCCTGTCGCTGATGATCGGTGCCATGGTGGTCACTCTGTCCCTGGCGGTGGGCATTCTGCTGGGCCTGGTAGCGGGCTACTTCCGGGGCGCGACCGAGGCCATCATCATGCGCATCATGGATGTCATGCTGGCCCTGCCGAGCCTGTTACTGGCCATCGCCATTGTCGCCATTCTGGGGCCCAGCCTGTTCAATGCGGCCATCGCCATTGCCATCGTCGTGCTGCCGCATTACGTGCGCCTGACCCGGGCCGCCGCCATTTCGGAGGTCGGCAAGGACTATGTTACGGCCTCGAGGGTGGCGGGGGCGGGCCGTATGCGCATCATGTTCATTACCATCCTGCCCAACTGCATGGCGCCCCTGATCGTGCAGGCTACGCTTGGCTTTTCTTCAGCCATTCTGGACGCTGCGGCCCTGGGCTTCCTCGGTCTGGGTGCGCAACCGCCTACGCCGGAATGGGGCAGCATGCTGGCCAACGCACTGCAGTTCCTGCAACGGGCCTGGTGGGTGGTCACATTCCCGGGCCTTTCGATTCTGCTTACGGTTCTGGCCTTCAATCTCATGGGCGATGGGCTGCGCGACGCCCTGGATCCGAAGATGAAAGTCTGATGGCGCTGGTCGAAATCGACAATTTAACGGTGGAGTTCGGCGCCAAGGGAGATGCCCTGCGGGCGGTGGACGGTGTATCGCTGAGTTTGTCGGAGGGTGAACTGGTGGGCATCGTCGGTGAATCCGGTTCCGGGAAAAGCGTGGCCTCCCTGGCGATGATGGGGTTGATCGACTTTCCGGGACGGGTCAGCGCCGACCGGATGCAGTTCGACGGTCAAGACATGCTGGCCCTGCCCCAGAAAGAGCGGCGCGCCATCACCGGCCGTGAGATGGCGATGATTTTCCAGGAACCCATGACCAGCCTGAACCCCTGCTTCACCGTCGGCTTCCAGATCGGCGAGGCGCTGAAGGTGCATCAGGGCGGCGATCGCCAATCCAGGCGCAAACGGACGTTGGAACTGCTGGATCAGGTCGGCATTCCGGAACCGGCTCAGCGCATGTCGGCATTCCCCCATCAACTTTCCGGGGGCATGAGCCAGCGCGTCATGATCGCCATGGCCATCGCCTGCAATCCACGGCTGTTGATCGCCGATGAACCCACCACCGCGTTGGACGTCACCATTCAATTCCAAATCCTGGAATTGCTGCTGTCGCTGCAGCGGGAACGGGGCATGGCCATGATTCTCATCACCCACGATCTCGGACTGGTATCGGAGGCCGCCCAGCGCGTGATCGTCATGTACGCAGGGCAGGTGGTGGAAACCGGCCCCGTGCCTGGCATGTTCCAGCAGCCGCGCCACCCCTATACCGCGGCGCTGATGAAGGCGTTGCCGGGCGAGGCCCGGGGCCAAGCCCGATTGGAGACGATTCCCGGGGTCGTACCCGGCAAATACGATCGGCCCACGGGTTGCCTGCTCAGTCCGCGCTGCAAATTCGCCACCGATCGGTGCAAAACCGCACAACCCAGTCTTATCGGCCCCGACGGCCGCCAAGTGCGCTGCCATACACCGCTGGATGCGGACGGGCGGCCCACGTGAGCGCAGACACCAACGCTACCCCGGTGCTGGCCGCACGCGAGCTGACGAAACACTATGAGGTAGCCAAGGGCTGGGGGAAACCGAAAGCCCGGGTCAACGCACTGAACGGCGTGAGCTTTGACCTGGCGAGTGGTCAGACCGTTGCCGTGGTCGGTGAATCAGGTTGTGGAAAATCCACGCTGGCTCGACAGGTTACCCTGATCGAGCGACCCAGCAGTGGTGCTTTACTGATCGACGGACAGGATATTGCCGCTGCGGACACCAGCCAGATCAAAGTGGCCCGGCGCAAGGTGCAGATCGTATTCCAGGACCCGTTCGGATCGCTCAACCCTCGCAAGAAGGTCGGCACCATCATCGGAGAACCGCTGGCCATAAACACCACCTTGAGCCGGGCGGAGCGTCGGGAGAAAGTGCGCTGGATCATGGACCGGGTGGGCCTCAGGCCCGAACACGCCGGGCGCTACCCGCATATGTTCTCCGGTGGGCAGCGCCAGCGTATCGCCGTGGCCAGAGCCCTGACCCTGCAACCCAAGATTGTGGTTGCCGACGAACCGGTGTCTGCCCTGGATGTGTCAATCCAGGCTCAGGTACTGAACCTGCTGATGGACCTTCAGGACGAGTTCGAGCTGGCATACCTGTTCATTTCCCACGACCTTTCGGTGGTGGAGCATATCTGCGACCAGGTCATGGTGATGTACCTGGGACGTGCCGTGGAATTCGGCGCCAAGGAAACCGTGTTTGCCCAACCCAGGCACCCCTATACGCAGGCGCTAATGGCGGCAACACCTCACATCGATCCGGAAAAGCGAAAGCGACGAATCGTGCTGAGCGGCGAACTCCCCTCGCCCATGAGTCTGCCCGACGGCTGCGCGTTCCACGCGCGCTGCCCCTATGCACGGGATGACTGCACGACACTGCGGCCTGAACTGCGCCTGGTGGATGGCCGCGAAGTCGCCTGTCACCACGCCGAAAACATCGACGCACCCGGTCGAGACTCGGCCCGGTAAGTCAGTGACCGGTGGCGACCCGTAAGGCTGGCAATGGACGGGCCAGGCCCATGCATGCGTGGATGCGAGATCGACCAGAGATTTTGGACGATCACGACACAAGGGCATGAAGTGGCGTATCATCTCGACGCTACTCAGGCATAACGGTCGGTCCATCGTGCACCTTGACCGCGCTACTCAAGCCCTCCCAATGAGCGAACCTTTGGTCGATGCGGCACACCTATGAAAGCGCCAACCCCGGTTGACCCCGGTCGTAGGGCACGGCTCACGGTCTATCAGTACACCGGGCTCATTTTCGGCATCGGCGCGCTGATGCTCACTGCGCTGGCCTTGTTCACCGCCCGGGAGGTGCAGCAGTTCAATACCCTGTCCGAGCAGAGCCGGCACACAGCGGCCCGTCGGGATCTTGATCAGGCGGTGCAGACGTTGCTGGCGGATGCCCGCGGCATACTGCGGGAAGTGACCCTGTGGGACGAGACCTCAAGGCAGATCGAGAACCCGGGCACCTATCAGTTCTGGTGGCGCAACACCCTGATGAACCCGGCGCGAGTGCCGCACTATGTTCAGGCCATGGAGGTGTACGACGCGGATGGCAACAGTCTGAACCAGGTCAAGGAGACCCCGATGCCGGAATCGGTGGCCGGTCCCGGCGCCTATGTCAGTTGGGACGGCTACGGCGACAGCCTGTTTCAGGTGGTTCCGATTCTGGACGCCCGCGGCAACTGGCCACCAATCGGATTTCTGGGCGTGCGGATCTCTCTGCTTCTGGCCATCGCCGACCTGTATGAATTCGATCATCTGGTTGGCGACAGCCTGGAATTCGATCTGCTGTCAGACGAACAGCTTGCGCCGGATCAACTCACCGAACGCACGACCTATCGCTTGCGACCCCATTCGGAATTGCAGGGACTGGTAGCAGCGGTCAATCAGGGCACGTTCCGTCTGGTGGCGCTGAACATGCTAATACTGATTCTGGGGGTATGGGGGTTGCACGCGCTGATCGCCCGGCCGCTGCACCGTCTGGAACGCGAGGTATCGCGCCTGGACTCCGACAAGGAAATCTCATTAGCCCAATTTCCGCCGTTTCGGGTTCGCGAGCTCGACCAGCTGGGAAAAACAATCGACCGCTATCACAGCGCATTGAGTGAGATGGCGGAAGACCTGGATCGCAAGAACGCGGAGTTGTGGAGTCTGGCACACCTGGACCCACTGACCGGCGTTCGCAACCGACGGGCATTTGAAGAGGACTGGGAAAAAATCCTGATCGGTTCGCATGATCAGACTCTGGCGGTGAGCTTTATCATGTTCGATTGCGACCAGCTCAAATCGATCAATGATGCATTCGGCCACGAAACCGGCGATCAGGTCATTCGCACCGTTGCCGACCAACTGTCCGCACAACTGCCTGCGGGGGCCCATCTGTACCGGTTGGGCGGTGACGAATTCGCCACCGTGCTGTGCGGTGCCGATGCAGATCAGGCCAAGGCCCTGGCCATGCGCTGCGAAACAGCCCTGGCCAGTCAGTCGGTTCACGGCCTGGAACTGGATGAGCCGCTCACAATCAGCACCGGCGTGGCCCAGCACCCAGGCGGTGACCGGGCCGCGCTGGAAAAGCTGCCGCGGGAAGCCGATGTGGCCATGTACCGGTCCAAACGCTCCAATCGAGTGGCCAAGGCTTGACCAGCGCGCGGGCAAGGCTCAAGCTCCCGCACCGGAACCTAGGAAGGTCTGATCAATTGCAGCGACCGCGCCGGGGTTTTTGCGCTCTCTTGTACAAGGCGCAGCGAGCGCAGTTGGCCCATGGCAAATAGGTGAGTTGCCAATGAGCGAGGTGTAGCGCGCTACCAAGGGCGCAAAGGCCGGCCCCGCTGGGGTTTCGCCCACAAAAGCGCATCTGCCTCATTTCCCGGCTTGGCCATAGAATAATTATGGCGCTGCGCCGGAGGCCGTGTGTTTGCGCCCTTGTGGACCGAAACGCGATTCGTATCATTTGACCAGACCTTATCCTAACAACAGGGTGAATGTCCGTTGCCTTGCTACACTGGTGACAGCGGCTCGTTATGCCCGCGACCGTCAGGATGTGCGGTCGACCAAGCTTCCGGATGGAATCCGGCGCATGGCAGAAGAACTGTGGTAGAAGAAATCAAAAACGGCACCCGCAGGACGCTGAATGGCAGTCTGTGCGTTTACTTCGATGGCTACTGGATACGCTGCTACATACCGCCAAAGGACACGCTGGCGGAACGTAAGCGTCTGATCGATAACCTGACGCGGCGCACATTCCACCACACCGAGCCTGGCATCAACACGCCGGGTGATCGTCTCGAACTTGCGCGCGCGGCGCATGATCGCGAGACAGAACCCAAGCGAAAACGGATCAAGGCTGCGATGCTCGCCGGTGCCCTCTTTAACCGGGCAACGGATATTTTCACCTCGGTGGTAGACCTGGCCGAGCGCGGCGTAACCGTGAGCCAGGACAATGAACTGATGCGCGAGTGCGGTGCCTGTTTTCAGGAGGCCCTGGCACTGGGCAAACAGGTCAAACACTACAGCGGACAAGAAGGTATAGACGAGCTCTGGGGCGAGCCCTTCAAGGCGTTTACCCTGCCGGTGGAGAAATTCTATGAGAGCCGCTACATCAAAATCGCCCAGAGCATGCGCGACATCGACCGGGTGGCGGACCGGCTGGTCGATCTGTTCGACAACGATCCCAGTTTCAGCGGCCTGACGGCGCTGATAAGGACCTACGCAGGCGCTGCCAAAAGCGAATGCGAGACCATGAAGAGCGATGTCGATATTTTTGATATCTGGGCCAACTTTACGGCCTCGGGAGAAGCCGTTGTCGAGTTCCAACCCAGAACGGTGGAGTCCATGTCCAAACGCAGGATTCGGCGCATCATGGAGGGCCGCACCCTGGTCCGAGAGGGTAAGGAACTGATTGCTTACGTGGCCGGTGCGCGGGTGCCCATGCCCAAGAGCACCCAGGCTTTTCTGGATCGATGCGAAGCTTATCAGCAGGCTGCGGTCCGAATTGGCGACGACCCGGCCACCTCCAGTCTGGCGGCGCGCTAGCCCGCGGAAACTGCCCGACGCCAGCGCCTGCGGTGGAGCAACCAGCCCCACCCTCGTTGTAGAATCCGCCCGGTCGGGAACCACGACTCTTCCTTCACCGCGTCACCCGTCGAGCATTCAGTCCAGGAGACACGCATGAGCGACCATGGGAAACCCCAATTCGATTGGCAGGATCCGATGTTGCTGGACCATCAACTCAGCACCGAGGAGCACATGGTGCGGGACAGCGCCCGCAGCTACTGCCAGGAGCAACTTATGCCTCGGGTTCTCGAGGCCAACCGGCATGAGCATTTCCACCGGGAGATCATGACCGAAATGGGCGAGCTGGGCCTTCTGGGCTGCACCATCCACGGTTATGGCTGTGCCGGTCTGAACTACGTCAGCTATGGCCTGATCGCGCGCGAGGTCGAACGGGTGGATTCGGGCTACCGCTCGGCCATGAGTGTTCAATCCAGTCTGGTCATGCATCCAATCCACGCGTACGGAACCGAAGCCCAGCGCGAGCGATACCTGCCCAAACTGGCCACCGGGGAATGGGTGGGGTGCTTTGGCTTGACCGAACCGGACCACGGCTCCGACCCGGGCGGAATGACCACTCGGGCCCGCGCCGTTGACGGCGGCTATCGGCTGAACGGAAGCAAGATCTGGATCACAAACAGCCCCATCGCGGATGTGCTGGTGGTGTGGGCCAAGGACGATGAAAACGCGATCCGCGGCTTCGTGCTGGAGCGCGGCATGGAGGGTCTGACGACCCCCAAGATCGAGGGCAAGTTCGCACTCAGGGCCTCGGTCACCGGAGAGATCGTCATGGATGACGTGTTTGTGCCAGAGGAAAATCTGCTGCCCAATGTACGCGGACTCAAAGGGCCTTTCGGCTGCCTCAATCGGGCGCGCTACGGCATCGCATGGGGATCCCTGGGCGCGGCCGAGTTCTGCTGGCATGCGGCCCGGCTTTACACGCTGGAACGGAAGCAGTTCGGGCGACCACTGGCCGCCACCCAGTTGGTGCAACGCAAGCTCGCGGATATGCAGACGGAGATCACCCTGGGTCTGCAGGCCGTGCTCCGGGTCGGTCTGTTGATGGATCAAGGGACGGCGGCACCGGAGCTGATTTCGCTGGTCAAACGCAACAACTGCGGCAAGGCGCTGGATGTGGCCCGGGTTGCCCGGGATATGCACGGCGGTAACGGAATTTCCGACGAGTACCATGTGATCCGGCACACCATGAACCTTGAGGCGGTCAACACCTACGAAGGCACCCATGACATACACGCACTGATCCTGGGTCGTGCTCAAACCGGCATCCAGGCTTTTACCGCATAGGCATCCGGATGATGGATCAACCGACGGGTGCACTGTCGCATGTCCGGGTGCTGGATTTGAGCCGGGTGCTGGCCGGACCCTGGTCCAGCCAGGTTCTGGCCGATCTGGGTGCCGAGGTGATCAAGATTGAGCGCCCGGAAACAGGCGATGACACGCGCGCCTGGGGCCCACCCTACGCACCGGATGCCAAGCACGGCGGTCCCGCTGAGTCGGCCTATTTTCTCAGCGCCAATCGGGGTAAGTCTTCGGTCACCATCGATATCACCCGGACCGAAGGCCAAGCTTTGGTCCGGGAGTTGGCCACACACTGCGACGTGGTGATCGAAAACTTCAAGGTGGGCGGGCTGCGCAAATACGGCCTGGACTACGACAGTCTGTCCACCTCGAATCCGGCACTGGTCTATTGTTCCATCACCGGATTCGGTCAGACCGGACCCTACGCCCATCGGCCCGGCTACGATTTCATGATTCAGGCCATGGGCGGACTCATGAGTGTAACCGGTGAGCCGGATGCTGTGCCGGGAGGCGGTCCGCAGAAAGTGGGGGTGGCCCTGGCCGACATCCTGACCGGTCTGTATGCCACAATTGGCATTCTTGGCGCACTGACACATCGTGATCGAACCGGGCAAGGCCAGTACATCGACTTGGCACTGCTGGACGTGCAGGTGGCGTGTCTGGCCAATCAGGCCATGAATTATCTGATATCAGGGCAGCCACCTGGGCGGCTGGGCAACGCACACCCCAATATCGTGCCGTATCAGACTTTCGCCGCCACCGATGGCCATTTCATACTCGCGGTGGGAAACGATGCCCAATTCGAGCGCCTCTGCGGACTGCTCGGAGAGCACGGCTGGGCCCGGGATCCACGCTTTTCCAGCAATTCGGAGCGGGTGGAGCAGCGCGCGGAACTGGTGCCGCTGCTGCAGAAACACTTCGAGCGCCACCCGGTGGACCGATGGCTGGCGGACCTGGAGCGGATCGACGTTCCCTGCGGGCCGATCAATACCCTGGACCGGGTGTTCGCCGATCCGCAGGTACAGCATCGGGGCATGCGTCTGAACCTGCCGCATTGCCTTGCGGGATCGGTGCCGCAGGTGGCCAATCCATTGAACATGTCATATTCGAAAGTGGGGTCGGGTAAGGCACCGCCTGCGCTCGGTGAGGACACCGAATCGGTACTCGCCCGTCTTCTGGATCTATCGCCGGATCGACTGCGTATGCTGCACGAAACCGGCATCATATAAACCAAACACCACCGGGAGGACAGATTCAATGCAGCTTCAGGATCCGAAACTATTTCGGCAGCAGTGCTATGTCGGCGGCCGTTGGATCGATGCGGACGACGGGGCCACCCTGAACGTCAACGACCCCGCAAGCGGCAATTCGCTGGGAACGGTGCCGCGCCTGGGCACCGCGGAGACGCGGCGGGCGATCGAAGCGGCCAACGAGGCGTGGCCGGCCTGGCGGGCGCTGACGGCCAAGGAGCGCAGTCAGCGGCTGAGGCGCTGGTTCGACCTGATGATGGAGCATCAGGAAGACCTGGCCATGATCATGACCCGGGAACAGGGCAAATCCCTCACCGAGTCCCGGGGCGAGATCGCCTATGCGGCCTCGTTCATCGAATGGTTTGCCGAGGAAGGCAAGCGGGTTTATGGCGACACCATCCCCAACAGCCTGCCGGATCGCCGGATTGTGGTTCTGAAAGAGCCCATCGGCGTATGTGCTGCCATCACACCCTGGAACTTCCCGGCGGCGATGATCACGCGCAAGGCCGGTCCGGCCCTGGCTGCAGGCTGCCCCATGGTGATCAAACCGGCCAGTCAGACCCCCTACTCCGCCCTGGCACTTTGCGTGTTGGCGGAGCGTGCCGGCATCCCGCCCGGGGTATTGAATGCGGTGACCGGGTCGGCCCGCGAGATCGGCGCCGAGCTGACCGGCAACGCCAAGGTGCGAAAACTCACCTTCACCGGATCCACCGAGATCGGCAAAATGTTGATGGCGCAATGCGCCGAAACGGTCAAAAAGGTGTCCCTGGAACTGGGGGGAAATGCGCCTTTCATCGTTTTCGACGACGCGGATCTGGACTCCGCTGTGCTGGGTGCCATGGCCTCGAAATACCGCAATAGCGGCCAGACCTGCGTCTGCGCAAACCGGATACTGGTGCAGGACGGTGTGTACGACGCGTTCGCCGGCAAACTCGCCCAGGCCGTTTCGGAACTCAAGGTGGGTAACGGGCTGGACGAAGGCGTGAACCAGGGCCCTCTGATCGATATGGCCGCGGTGGAAAAAGTCGAAAGCCACATCGAGGATGCGCTGGCCAAAGGCGCCCGGGTTGTGGCCGGCGGCAAGCGCCACGCCTTGGGCGGCTCGTTCTTTGAGCCTACCCTGTTGGCCGATGTCACCACCGACATGCGGGTGACACACGAAGAGACTTTTGGCCCGGTGGCGCCACTGTTCCGTTTCAACTCGGAGGCAGAGGCCATCACCATGGCCAACGATACCGAGTTCGGTTTGGCCGCCTACTTCTACAGCCGGGATCTTGGCCGTGTCTGGCGGGTTTCGGAGGCCCTGGAGTACGGCATCGTCGGCATCAACTCCGGCATCATCTCCACCGAGGTTGCCCCCTTTGGCGGCATGAAGGAATCGGGCATCGGGCGCGAGGGCTCCAAATACGGTATCGACGATTTTCTCGAGATCAAGTACCTGTGCATGGGGGACATCGAGGCCTGATTGCGGCCAAGTACGAATCGCCCACCGGACGGGCGTCCGCGTGGCGGATGCCCGAGTGCATCAACGCTCGCGGCGCAACACCCTGAGTGGCAGATGGGAGGTCAGTAGGTGCCGGGATAGGCGCCGCCGTCGATCAGCACATTCTGGCCGGTCATGAAACCCGCCTGGCGGCTGCACAGGTAGGCGCAGGCCTCACCGAACTCTTCCGGATCGCCAAAGCGGCCGGCAGGAATGGTGGCGCGGCGGGCGGCCCGGGCTTGATCCACGGTGATGCCCTGAGCCTCGACTGCGCCCTGAATGATGCCCACCAGCCGATCGGTATCGAATATACCGGGCAGCAAATTGTTGATGGTGACGTTGTGCTGCACCGTTTCTCTGGCCAGGCCCGCTATGAATCCGGTCAAGCCCGAGCGTGCGCCGTTGGACAGGCCCAGAATCGGGATCGGCGCCTTCACCGCACCGGAGGTGATGTTCACGATGCGGCCAAAACGGCGTTCGATCATCCCATCGACGGTGCGCTTGATGAGTTCGATCGGGGTCAGCATGTTGGCATTCAGCGCCGCCATCCAATCGTCGCGATCCCAATCGCGAAAATTCCCCGGCGGCGGCCCGCCCGCGTTGTTCACCAGGATGTCCGGATCGGGACAACTCGCCAGCAGCGCCTCCCGCCCGGCCTCGGTGGTGACATCGGCGCATACCGTGGTCACCTGCGAGCCGGTGGCGGTGCGGATGTCATCGGCTGTCTGTTCAAGCGGCCCGGGGGTCCGCGCGGCAATGGTCACGGCGACCCCCTCACGGGCCAAAGACATGGCGCAGCCGCGTCCCAAACCCTTGCTGGCGGCGCAGACGATGGCCCGACGACCGGCGATTCCAAGATCCATACCTGTTCTCCGTGTGAGATGCGTTGGGCGCGCCCCGAGAGCGGACGAGGCGCGCCAATACTGAGAGCCTGATGATTTCCTGGTGTCAAAGCTTCCCGGCAGAGTGTAGCGGCCCGGCCGACGAGCGTGAATCGGTTTCCGCCTCTGCCGTTGGGCGCAGGCCATCGTTTCAGGTACAAGGCTCCGGCGGGTCCCGACGTCCGTCCAACCAGTCAAGCCAATGGCCGTAGTCCGGGCACATGCGATAGGTCTGTGCGCCTGGCGTATTGTAGATGAACCCACATAAGGTGAGGGTCCGCACAAGATGCCGGGGAACCGCTGACGGCGACGCGGAACCGACCCGCGCCCGGTCCACGGCCAGGTCGCAGTCCACACCCCACTGCGCCTCCATATGCAGGCGGTTTACCGGTAAACGCTCGTTGGCCAGCGAATCGGTATCGTCTGCGGTCGCCACGTTACCCACTCCCAGCATCACACCAATTAAGCAACTTGCGTATGCGCGCACCGTTGGTCCCTGCGGCCGGACGCCATCTGTTTTACGGTACAAAATGAACATGATCCGTGGCGAACAGAGTGTTGAAGACGCCGCAGAGTGCCGAATCAAAGACCGCCGCGCGCTCCACCCTCCCCGGGCCTGGCGATCCGATGCCCACCGATACGCAACCTGGACCTTGAGTTCGAGTGCCGGGCACTTGAGGCGCCTCTGATTTATTCGTGAAGGTGTATCTTGGGACTGAAATGCACAGCTTCGGCGTTGCCCGGCTTGGCCGCGACCCAGCCTCATTCAGGCCCGGGCGAAATCTGCTCGCGACGCGCCATGGCCTCGGCACCCAGCGCGATCATACGCAACTGCTGAACCATTTTCTGCGTAACATCTTGAACATTTTCCTCTTTATTATCGATGAACTCTAACCCTTCATTAAACACGATTGTCACCATAGACTCAGCCACGATGGAAATGTCGCTCATGAGAATACCCCGGTCTCGGCACTCCCGTTCCAGATCACACGCCAACTCGTCAATGAAGTGGTCGATCTCCCGCCGAATGGCCCGTCGAAAAGCTGGCGATCCCACCGCCCGCTCCCGCGACAGCAGATAGAACAGATTTGCGTTTCCGATCAGAAACTGAATAAAGGTGTCCACCGACGCGCGAACCACCCCACCTTCGGTACCGAACCGCTGGCGCGCCTCCCGCATCCGCCGCCTCAATTCCGTACCGGCCTCGTCCACCAGCGCCAGACCCAGCGCCTCCAGATCCGGGAAGTGGCGATAAAATGACGTGGGTGCAACCCCGGCCTCACGCGCCACCTCACGCAGACTCAGATTGCTAAACCCACGTTCCGCGCTGATTTGCCCCAAAGCCGCGTCGATCAAGGCCCGACGTGTTCGTTCCTTCTGTTGTGCCCGGACAGCCATCGGTCCCCCGTCTTGGCATCCGCCCGACATATCGCGGGTGTCACCAACAATTGCGATTCAGAATACGCGCTGCAACGGACTGCAGGCGTGCTCCCCCAGATATCGTGCCCATCGATCCACGGCTCGGCCGCAAAGAACTTGACCGGGTGAGGCGATGTCGCTAGATTCAGCGAACACTTGTACGCTGAAACCCCTCTGGCGCACAAGAAAAAGACTGCTGTATGGGGCAATTTCAACGCCACCCGCCGGTGAGGCGGGCCAAAAAGCGGATCAGAGGACCTAGGGATGACGGCTTTCATGGTAGTGATCTTTATCCTGCTGGGGGCGCTGACCCTGGCCTATCTAAACGCCACACTTTTGATTTGGACCGGGGCCAGCGGTGTCGCCCTGCTGACAGCGCAGCTCGCCGGCTTCGGTGTGACCCTGGCCTGGCTACCCTGGCTGGCCCTTTTGGCCCTGAACTGGACGCCGCTGCGCCATCGCCTGCTGGCTCGGCCCGCGCTGCGCGCTTTTCGCACCGTGCTGCCAGCCATGTCCTCAACCGAACGCGAAGCGCTGGAAGCCGGCAGCGTCTGGTTTGAGGGCGAATTGTTCTCTGGGCGACCCAACTGGAATACCCTGCTGAATACGCCCAAACCCGCCCTGAGCGAGTCCGAACAGGCATTCCTGGACGGCCCGGTGGAAATTCTTTGTGAGATGCTGGACGAATGGCAGATTACCCACGAATTGCGTGACCTGCCGCCAGAGGTGTGGTCGTTCCTGAAGCAGAATGGCTTCTTCGGGATGATCATCCCCACCGCAGATGGTGGGCTGGGTTTCTCCGCCCAAGGGCACTCGGCGGTGGTATCGAAGATTTCGACACGCAGCATCACCGCGGCCGTGACCGTCATGGTTCCCAACTCGTTGGGGCCGGCGGAACTGCTGCACCGCTACGGCACCGACGACCAGAAACACCATTATCTGCCCCGGCTGGCCAAGGGACAGGAGCTGCCCTGCTTTGCCCTCACCGGACCCTATGCCGGTTCCGATGCGGCCTCCCTGCCGGATCACGGGCTGGTGTGCTATGGCGAGTATCAAGGGGAACGGGTGCTCGGCCTGCGCATCACCTGGGAGAAACGCTACATCACCCTGGCGCCGGTTGCCACGGTACTGGGTCTGGCCTTCCAGGCCTCGGATCCCGACCATATTCTGGGCGCTGATACCGAGCTCGGCATCACCCTGGCGTTGATCCCAACCGACCACCCCGGGGTCAACATCGGCCGACGTCACTATCCCTCGGGGCAGGCGTTTATGAACGGCCCCAACTGGGGCAGGGACGTGTTCATCCCAATGAGCATGGTCATCGGCGGCCAAGAGCAACTCGGCCAAGGGTGGCGCATGCTGATGAACTGTCTGGCGGCCGGTCGCGCAATTTCACTGCCGGCCATGGGCACATCCGCAGCCAAGCACGCGGCTCGCCTAACCGGCGCCTATGCCCGCATCCGCAAGCAATTCAAACTCCCCATAGGCAAGCTGGAGGGCGTGGAAGAGGCGCTGGGCCGAATCGGCGGCGAGGCCTACTCGCTGGAAGCGGCTCGGCGTCTGACCTGCGTGGCGCTGGACCAGGGGCACGAACCGGCGGTGGTGTCCGCCATGCTCAAGTACCGCGCCACCGAGGGCATGCGCAATACCCTGACCGACGCCATGGATGTGCATGGCGGCCGCGGTATTTGTCTCGGGCCCAGCAACTACCTGGCAGCGGGTTACCAGGGCATTCCCGTAGGCATTACCGTGGAAGGCGCCAACATCCTGACACGCAGCCTCATCATCTTCGGGCAAGGCGCCATGCGCTGTCACCCCTGGCTGCTCAAGGAGATCCAGGCGGCGCAGAACCCGGATCAGGAACAGGGGCTGAGCGAGTTCGACGCTGCGCTGGGCGGCCACACGCGCTACTTCGTCCGCAATCTGGCCCGCGCCATCGTGCTCAACCTCAGCGGCGGTCGCCTGCTGCCCGCACCGGTCGCGGGACACAATAGCCGCTGGTACCGGGAGGCAACCCGATCGAGCACCAATTTTGCCCTGGTTTCCGACCTGGCGCTGATGATTCTGGGCGGCGAACTCAAACGGCGCGAAAAGCTGTCCGGACGCTTTGCCGACATCCTGGTGGAGCTCTATCTGGTCAGTGCGGTTCTCAAGCGATTCGAGGACGAGGACCGACCCCAACAAGACCAGCCACTGGTGGATTGGGTGTGCCAGAACGCCCTCTACACCATTCAGCACCGCATGGACGAAATACTGGCGAATTTTCCCTCGCGCGCAGCGGGCTGGATATTGCGGCGCATCGTGTTCCCCTGGGGTCGCCACCGCCGACTGCCCAATGACCGAGTGAGTCATAAGATCGCGCAACTGTTGATGCAGCCGGGCGCGGCCCGCGATCGGTTGACCGCCGGCGTGTATGTCAATCACCGGCCAGACGACACCACCGGGCGTATGGAACACGCTCTGGACTTGACCGTACGTGCCGAGCCCATTGAACGGCGTATCCGGGACGCGCAACGTGATGGGCGCCTGGCACTGGCGCCGCGCGCTGATCCACTGACGGACGCACACACCGCGGGCGTGATCGACGGCGCCGAGTTGGAGCTGCTGCGCCGCACCGAAGCCGCCGTCCGTCTGGCCATCGATGTGGATGATTTTGCTCCGGAAGCACTCTCCGCCGTGGCTGGCACTGCACCGGACAAGAATGCCGAAGCGGCCTGACTCGAGCACCCTTGCAATGCGTAAAACCGACTTCCCAACCGACCCTATACAGTCAGTCCTGGCGCTGACACACTGGCGACTGGAGCGGGACGCGGACGGCGTCGCCTTCCTGATCCTGGATCGGGAAGGCGAAAGCACCAACTCCCTGTCCCGAGCGGTCCTGGCCGAACTGGGCCAGGTGCTCGACCATCTGGAATCCAATCTGCCCACGGGTCTGGTGCTGCTGTCCGGCAAAGCCAACGGGTTTATTGCCGGCGCGGATATACGGGAATTCGATGATGCGGACGATGCTCGACTCATCGCCGAACAGATTCGCAGCGTGCATCATCTGTTTGGCCGCCTGGCATCGCTGCCACGCCCCACGGCCGCTGCGATCAGGGGATTCTGCCTTGGCGGAGGCCTGGAGCTGGCCCTGGCCTGTGACTATCGTCTGGCCCAGGATACCGACGACACACGAATCGGCTTTCCCGAGATCCAACTCGGCATCTTTCCCGGCTTTGGCGGAACCGCACGCAGCACACGCCTGATCGGCGGCCGTCAGGCGATGGAATTGATGCTCACGGCGCGCTCGTTGCGGGCGCGGCCGGCCCGGGCAGCCGGGCTGGTCGACGAGGTGGTGGGCGCCCATGCTTCCCTGCGCTGGGCGGCACGGCGCGCGGTGCTGGCCAAGCGCAAAAGCCGGGGCGCGGGCCGCCTGGAGCGCCTGACCAACGCCCTGCCCTCAAGGGCGCTGTTGGCGCCGATCATGACCCGGCAGGTGGCCCGCAAGGCCCGGCCCGAACACTATCCCGCCCCCTATCGGCTGATTGAACTCTGGCGTCGCCACGGCGGCAATTTCAATTCGGTTCTGGAAGGCGAGGCTGTCGGTGTGGGCGAGCTCATGGTAGGCCCGACGGCGCGCAACCTGCGTCGTGTTTTTGGCCTCATGGAACAGCTCAAGGGTCTGGCAAAGGCCGGCCCGGAGGCCAAAAGTTTCAAACCGCAGCGGGTCCATGTGATCGGCGCCGGCGTGATGGGCGGCGACATCGCGGCCTGGTGCGTGACGCGGGGGTTGGAGGTCACGCTGCAAGATCGCGGTCTGGAGTACATTGAACCGGCTCTGGTCCGGGCCCGGACACTGTTCCGCAAGCGGCTCAAAAAAGCCCAGCTGGTGAAGTCGGCGGAAACGCGGCTGATCGCCGATCCCGAGGGCAAAGGCATACCCAGGGCCGATGTCATCATCGAAGCCATTTACGAGAACGCCGAGGCAAAACAGGACCTGCTCCGGAGTATCGAATCCCGGATGCAGGCCAATGCGGTGCTGGCCACCAACACCTCGGCCATTCCCTTGGCGACATTGGCCTCGGTGCTATCGCGGCCCGAGCGCCTGATCGGCCTGCATTTCTTCAACCCGGTTGCGCAGATGCCCCTGGTCGAGGTGGTACGGGACGAGCAGACCGAGGCGGAATCCGTCAGTCGAGGCTGCGCATTCGTGGGCCGAATCGGCAAATTCCCTCTTACCGTTCGCAGCGCGCCAGGCTTTCTGGTGAATCGGGTGCTGGCGCCCTATTTGATGGAAGCCCTCACCGCGCATCAGGAGGGTGTACCCAAGGAAACCCTGGACGAAGCCGCGCTGGCTTTTGGCATGCCCATGGGTCCAGTGGAGCTGGCCGATACAGTTGGGCTGGACGTGTGCCTTCAGGTGGCGGGAATATTGGGCGACGATGCCAGCCCTGAGGCACGGGACCATTTGCGCAAACTGGTGGACGCGGGGCATTTGGGCAAGAAATCCGGCCAGGGTCTGTATCGGTGGGACAAGGGCAAACCGGTCAAACAGAAACCGGTCCCGACCGCGGTGGACAAGGTGGCGCTGGGCGAGCGCCTGATCGAGCCGCTGCTGCGGGAGTGTCAACAGTGTGTAGAGGAGCAGATCGTCGAAAGCGCCGACTTGCTTGACGCCGGCGTTGTCTTCGGAACCGGTTTTGCGCCGTTCCGCGGCGGCCCGCTGCACTATCTTTCCGAACGGACGGCGTGATCCGGTCCCAATCAAGGAATCGAACAGATGAATCAATCCCTGCGCCGGGTGGCCATCGTGGGCAGCATCAGGATTCCGTTCTGCCGCTCCAACGGCGCCTATCAGGACCTGAGCAACAAGGACATGCTGGCTCACACTCTACAGGCACTGAGCACCCGGCTTGGCCTTGCCGGTCAGCGCATCGACGAAGTGGCGGGGGGCGCGGTAACCACCCATGCGGCGGACTGGAACCTCACCCGTGAGGCTTTGTTGAGCACCGATCTGGCACCCGCCACGCCGGGCATTACCCTGCAGCAGGCCTGTGGCACAAGTCTTCAGGCCGCCATGCTGCTGGGGGCGAAAATTGCAAGCGGCCAGATCGAAACCGCCATTGCCTGCGGCTCCGACACCACCAGCGACGTACCTATCGTATTCTCGCAGCGCTTTGCCAAGCGCTTGATCGCCCTGTCCCGGGCGCGAAATCTGACGACCCGCCTGGGCGCATTCAGGGGCATGAGCCTGGGCGAACTGAAACCGTTGCCGCCCTCGCCCCAGGAACCTCGTACCAAGCTGTCCATGGGTCAGCATTGCGAACTCATGGCCAAGCAATGGCGGATTGGCCGTGCCGATCAGGACGCTCTCGCTCTGGCCAGCCACCGCAAGGCTGCCGCCGCCTATGAGCGTGGCTTCTTCGACCACCTGGTGACGCCCTGTGAGGGCGTCGCCCGGGACAACAATATTCGGACCGACGCCAGCCTGGCGAGTCTGGCTGCGCTGCGCCCCGCCTTTGACCGCGGCGAGCATGGCACACTGACGGCCGGCAACAGCACCACCCTGACCGACGGCGCAGCGGCGGTGATGCTGGCCTCAGAGTCCTGGGCCGAGAAACACGGTCTGCCGGTTCTGGCCTACCTCACCCACAGCCGCGCGGCGGCGGTGGATTTCGTGTCCGGCGAGGGGCTGTTGATGGCTCCCACGGTGGCGGTTTCCGAAATGCTCGACGCCGCCGGTCTGAATCTGCAATCGTTTGACTTCTACGAGATACACGAGGCCTTCGCTGCCCAGGTTCTGTGCACCCTCAAGGCCTGGGAATCGGAGGACTACTGTCGCGACCGACTGGGACGTGCCCAGCCCCTGGGGGCAATCGATCCGGACAAGATGAACGTGGTCGGGAGCAGCCTCGCGGTTGGCCATCCGTTTGCCGCCACCGGGGCGCGCATCCTGGGGGTGCTGGCGAAACTGCTGGCGGACCAGGGTCAGGGACGTGGGCTGATTTCGGTCTGTACCGCCGGCGGAATGGGCGTCAGCGCGATTCTCGAGTGCCCCTGACCCGCCGCGACGGCAGACGGTCGATTCAGTCCTCGTCTACCCGAGCGACCTGCTCCAGTCGCGCGATCAGGCACGACGTGTCCCAGCGCCCGGCGCCCCGGGACTGCAGATCGGCGTAGAACTGATCCAACAGGGCCGTGATGGGCAGGCTGGCGCCGTTGGTGCGGGCCTCTGTGAGGCATATACCCAGATCCTTGCGCATCCAGTCCACCGCGAAACCGAAATCGAACACACCGTCCACCATGGTGTCGGCCCGGTTCTCCATTTGCCAGGACTGAGCCGCGCCCTTGGAGATCACCGCCATTGCCGCTTTGGCATCCAAACCGGCACGCTTGGCGAAATGCAGGCCCTCGGCCAGGCCCTGAACCACCCCGGCAACACAGATCTGATTGACCATCTTGGTCAGTTGCCCGCTTCCCGACGGCCCCATCAACTGAACCCGCTGGGCAAACGCATCGATTACCGGCTGAGCCCGCTCGAACGGGCCCTCATTGCCCCCGACCATCACCGTCAAGACGCCGTTCTCGGCGCCGGCCTGGCCTCCGGATACAGGTGCGTCCAAAAAGTGCGTTCCCCGCCCCTCGGCGGCCGCCTGCAGCTCACGGGCGACTTCCGCCGACGCGGTGGTGTGATCAACGAACACCGTGTCCGGGCCCATACTTTGGAAAGCACCCTCGGGGCCGAGGGTGACCGCGCGCAGATCCGCGTCATTACCGACGCAGGCGAACACGAACTCAGCGTCAGCCGCGGCCAGGGCCGGGGTTGCCGCCGACCGGCCGCCATACTGGTCAACCCACCGCTCGGCTTTGGCCGCGGTCCGATTGTAGACCGTCACCGAATGACCGGCACCGGCCAAATGGCCCGCCATGGGATAGCCCATGACACCCAAACCAATGAATGCGACGTGGTGGCTCATGGAGATCAAGTTCCTCGTTGGCATCGACCCCGTATGACACGCCAGTAGCGATCGAGAGCCTGACGGCTGTCCGGAGTCAGGGGTTGAAATTCACCGGCCAATACCGCGTCCGGCGAACAGAAGAAGCCGTCGGCTACCTCCTCCGGTTGGAGCACGAATGGGCCATCGTGTCGGCACAGATAAGCCCGCCCAAAAATCCGGTTCGACGGGTCCTCGAAGTACAGATCGAACAGCGTTTGCAGCGGCGCCTGTATGCCGAGTTCTTCGCCGAGTTCACGGGCGGCCGACTGCTCATAACTCTCATCCGCCACCAATACGCCCCCCGCAGCGGCGTCGTAGTAGCCCGGATACATGTCCTTGCTCAGCGTGCGCTGTTGCAGGAACAGTTCATCCCGTTGGTTGAGCACGAGGATGTAGCTTGCCCGGTAGGCGTGGCCACCGGCGCGCATATCGCGGCGCGGCACGGTGGCGATGAGACGATTTTCGCGATCAACGATCTGCACCATTTCATCGGCGGGAGACCCAGGTTGTGAACCGCTCATGCCGGCCTCTCCCCGCAAACCGGGAAGCTGCCGGCCAAAGCACGGGCAACGGCCTCGGGTCGTTCCATATGCACATGGTGTCCCCCATCCACATGGTGGATCTGCAGAGACGGTGTGCAGGCGCAGCGGGCGGCCATCTGCGGACGATCCACCAGATAACCACGGCGCGCCAGGACCAACTGCACCGGGCACAGCACACGGGCGAGATAGGCAGCAACCTGATCTTCGCTGAAATAGAATGGCGAACGAACCCGCAACTTGGGATCACTGCGCCAAGCGAAGCCGCCTCGGTTCGGCCGCAGGCTCCTCGCCACCAGCAATCTCGCGTCCTCCAGCCGCAGATCACCAGCCCGGCTACGCGCCAGCGCAGCGGTTTCGATATCCGGGTATTGATGGGATACCCGACCGGGTAAAGCCAGCATCCGGGTGACCGATTCCGCCGCCTGAGCCGGGCCGTCTTCGGGCTTGGCGGTCAGCGGGCCGTAGCCGTCAATCAACCCCAGGCTCAGCACCCGATCAGGGATCAGCGCGGCAACGAACAGCGCCACCGAGGCGCCCAGTGAATGACCCAGTATATGAAAGCGGCCCCAGCCCAAGGCATTCGCGGCGGCCACCACGTCCTGAACGTGGTCGAGAAAATGGTAGTGAGTGCCGGGCGGGCGGTGTGCGGACTGTCCGTGCCCGGCCAGATCCATGGCGATGAGTCGGCGGCCCTGAAAAAACGGAGCCAGCGGGACAAAACTGGCAGCGTTGTCCAACCACCCGTGCAGCGCCAACACCGGCGTCTGGTCTGGCGCGCCCCAGGCCAGGGCCGACAGATCCAGATAGGCTGTTTCGAGCACCAGGGAGCCCGGGGCAACGACTTCAATCGCTTTTGAAGTCAGCCTCATTGCGGCGTCGCCACGCCCCAGGAGTTGAACGCGAGCGGCCTGAACCAGCCGGCCATTCCAGGGAAATATCCCTGCTCCAACCGATCGATCCGAAAACCGCTTTCCCGCAACATTTCCGGCACATTCCGGTTCAAATGACAGCCCCCGGCAATCGCCCGCCACGGTGGCGTCAGCCGGTGCTGCCAACCCTGCACACTGGGCTCGGGTGCCAGTCCGTGCTCGCTGAACAAAAGCCGGCCGCCGGGTTTGATCACGCGGCGCATCTCGCCCAAGGCCTGTGTCACATCCGGAATGCTGCACAAGGTGTACGTCACCAGAACGGTATCGATACTGTCGGTCTCCATGGGAATCTCTTCCCCGGAACATCCGATGAGTTCCACGTCCAGATCCAATCCCGCGATCCGCGCCAGCGCTCTGCCCTGCATCTCCACTCCGGGGTCCAGTCCCCACAAACGCTCGATCCGATCCACAGCGTAATAAGGCAGATTGAGCCCGGTGCCAAACCCAACTTCCAGGACCCTTCCCGTGGCTAAAGGCACGACGGCACGCCGGTACTGTTCCAATACGGGCAGGGCGCACACCCGATCCAGCACGGCTGGCATCACAACCCTCCGATACAGACTCAAACCACGCCACCCCGTTGAGTTCGAATCATCCGCACACACCCGAACTGCAATCCACTCGGGTCTGCGGGCGAGAATACATCAGAGCCGTCCAGGGCACACGGTGGGGATTGGCCCAACCGTCTGAAAAAGCCGATCCACGGCTGCATGTCCTGCTCAATGTCATTGGCGATCCGGTTCGCCAGTTCCGGTCTGCAGATGATCAAACCGGTCTCGAAATTCAGGTAGACAGAGCGAAGATTGAGATTGAATGACCCAGCGAAGACGCCCTAACTACCGTAGACGATCGACTTCGCATTCAGACCAGTGAGCGTGTACCGTTCGCACCGAAATGGATGCCCATAAGCCGCAGGCTCGCCGCGGTATCGAATCGGAACTGACACAGTGCTACGCCACTCTCGAGCATTTTGCGACGACATCTGGCCCAGGGAACCTCTGTTCTGAAAGTGAAACTGCATCTTGGGCCGGAACTGCACAGCTTCATCGTTGCAGATCTTGGCAATAGAACAGCAATTACCCGCGATCTGCGCCTTGAATGTCCATATTTCACCCTCCAATCTGCTTCGCCCAGAAAAAAATCAGAGGCTCCCTGGGCATGATTGGTGGTGAGGTCATTGGATGCCAATGGATTGTGCGAAGCCCGGAATCAGAGCCACTTTGCCACCGACCTGGTCAACATCATCACCCCGCTGCCCCATCCTGACTGGTTGGGTTGTTGGCGCGCCGGGTTTTCTTTTCCACTCTCCGCCCCCAACACCGATTCGTGCTTGCGGGCACTTGGATGGAACCACGTTGACCCGTGATGAGCATCTTGATTCAACACATCAGCAACGTGATTTGTGTGATCAGGTCAAGGCTTGCCAAGTTGTTGGCTTGGAAACGCCAGCATGACCTGAACCTTCTTTGGGAGCAGTCGTCGCGTCGGATACACGAGCCAAGCCGCAGTCTCAAAGGACGTGGCAGCAACGCGACTGGGGTGGTTTGCGACGTGGGCCGATACACTGAAGTTGCCCAGGCGGTTGATCGATGCCATGAAGCGTTCGGCGGTTTGGACATCCTGGTCAACAACGCCGGTGTCATAGAGCCCATCGCGCATCTTGCAGACTCCGATCCGGAACAATGGGGACGTGTCGCGGATGTGAACTACAAGGGCGTCTACCACGGGCTTAGAGCGGCCATACCGGTCATGCTGGCACAAGGATCGGGCGTTATCGTCAATATCAGTTCTGGCGCCGCCACCGGTGCACTGGAAGGCTGGAGCCACTACTGCTCAAGCAAAGCCGCGGCACTCTCACTCACCCGCTGCGCCGACAAGGAGTACCGCGCCCACGGCATCCGGGTACTCGGACTCAGCCCCGGTACCGTTGCCACCGACATGCAGATCGCCATCAACGAATCCGGTATCAACCCGGTCAGCCAACTCGATCCGTCGGTCCACATCTCGGCCGTTTTGGCGGCCCGGGCTGTGGCATGGCTGTGCACCGCGGCGGCGGCCAAGTTCGCTGGCACCGGTTTGTCACTCAGGGACGAGGATGTCCGCAGGAAAGTCGGACTGATCGCAGACGCATGAAAATCCCAGTGTCCCATCCCACAAGTTCGTTGCATCTCAGCAGGGCGATAAGTGCCCGGTCCCCAGGCGGGCGGGCGCAGGACTGTACGGCGTTCATTCAAGCGCGCCCAACATCGCGCGGGTGGGTGCTTATCGCCTTGCCCGTTGAGAGCGCCCCAGATCCACCACTGCAAGCCGCGGTTACGAAGGCACGGCAGGCACTGTCAATCATCGAAAAGGGCGCCGCGACGAAATGAGGATGCGCAGCGGACAGTACCGTACAATACGAGGCATCCGGGGGCGCTCTGCCCTTCCCGGCCCAATACGAGAAAGGTTTCATGGCAAAGGCAATTCGATTCCACACGACCGGCGGCGCAGAGGTTCTGAGTTGGGAGGAGGTGCCGATAGCCCCACCAGCGGCCCATGAAGCACAGGTGCGCCATACGGCGGTCGGTTTGAACTTTATCGACGTCTATCACCGCAGCGGTGTGTATCCGGTTGCCGCTCTGCCCAGCGGCATTGGCCTGGAAGCCGCCGGCGTCGTGGAGGCGTTGGGAGCGGATGTTACCGGGCTGACGGTGGGCGACCGGGTGGCCTATGCCAGCCCACCTCTGGGTGCTTACTCCGAAGTGCGATGCATCGCTGCGGACCGTCTGGTGAAACTGCCCGACGACATAGATGATCAGACCGCCGCTGCCATGATGCTGAAAGGCATGACCGCTCAATATCTGCTGCGTCAGACTTATCGGGTGGAGGCCGGCGACACGGTTTTGATGCATGCTGCCGCAGGTGGTGTCGGACTGGTGCTATGCCAATGGGCAAAACACCTGGGGGCGACTGTCATCGGCACGGTGGGAAGCGACGAAAAAGCAGCTTTGGCGCGGGACCATGGGTGTGACCACACCATTGTGTACACCCGGGAGGACTTCGGCGAGCGGGTGAGGGAACTGACTGACGGCACCGGCGTGCAGGTTGTGTATGACGGGATCGGCAAAGACACCTTTTTCGGTTCGCTGGACTGCCTGACCCGGCGTGGCATGATGGTGAGCTTTGGAAACGCGTCGGGCCAGGCACCCCCGATCACTCCGGCGGAGCTGGGGAAGCGGGGATCCCTGTTCCTGACCCGACCCTCGATAATGGACTACACGGTCACCCGGGAGGAGACTGAGCGGGCCGCGACGGATTTGTTCCAGGTGGTGCAGGCAGGAGCTGTAAGCATCAATATCAAACAAACCTACCCGCTGGCCAATGCCGCAGACGCACACCGGGATCTCGAGACCCGTCAGACGGTGGGCTCCACCGTACTGCTGCCCTGACGGTTGTTCTGCGGGGGCAGTGCCGGATGAGATGCCCCGAACGAATTACCCGGAGTCAGATACCGACTGCACAGCGCACTTAAACGCAACGACAGTCAGCCCCCGATCTGAGATGTCAGGATGCAGCCAACCCGTGGCTCAGCGGGTGAAATGCTGCTTCAGACGTTCCAGCTTCGCGTCGGTGACCGCCTCGCGCCGGGGATTTTTTCTGGACTTGCCGCGGCCGCCAACCGCCTTGGCCACCGTCTGCCGGGCGAGTTCCGCCTGATCGGCGGTTACCTCACCGTTTGGTTGTCCGTCCAGACTGACCCGCGCACCCCCGCCGGCCAAGGCCTTTTGATAAGCGATGCCCGAGGTATAGATACGCATCGCACCCGCGATGACGTGACGCGCCTCATCCGGGTAGCAGGCACGTATCTCCTCGTGTACGCCTATGCTCAGGGGTACCGGATAGCGACCACCGCCCCGGGCGACAAACGCGTGCGGGTATGCTTCACACAATCGGGCGAGCAATTCCAGCGCCCGTTCCGTTTTGCGACTGCGCTTCTTCTCTGCATCATCCAAGGTGTTGCGCCCCATCTTTAGACCCGGCCCGGGTTCATCCTAGGGCCTGATCATACGCTTGCAAGCCGATCGATTTGTCTCATCGGCGTTATGTTAGTGCATGACCTTTCCTGACGCTGCCGCAGCCTCGCCTGCCCGTCGAATCCGCTCGATCTCCTCAGACACGGGGAACAACCGCGTTCCGTAGAATCGCTCGGTCCCGCAGTTGATCGATTCTAAACGCAATTCGACCAGGCGCACCGAACCGTCGGCGCATATCTGGCGCCCAGCCAGGGCTTCAATTCCGCTACCGGGGTCAACTCGCGCGCTCAAGCGCTCCGACAGCGTTTGTACTGAGTGCTCGGTGTAATCGGTTAATTTCGTTCCGACCAATTCCCGGAGCGATCGACCTACGGCCTGACAGGCTCTGGGATTGGCGTAAACCAGCGCCAGCCCCTCGACCTCGAATATCATAGTTTCCAGGTCAGTCTCCGCCATCAACCTTGCCAACTCTTCGCCGGCTCGAACCTGACCTTCCCACAACGTCAAATCCGATACCATGGCCACCGTGCCGATTACCCGGCGCTTTGCATCACGAAGCAGAGAAAGCGACAAATGTCCGCTGAATCGGTGCCGCGCGTGGTCAACCATGGGCAAAGTGGCTTCATACCAACCCTGCTTCCAGAGGTCACGATACACCTCCCCGAGACGCGCTCGGACATTCAAATCGCTGGGATAGATCATGGATAAGTGCTGACCGATAGCGGCCTGGGCGGGCAGGCCGAACAGCCTTTGCGCGCCTTGATTCCAACTCACCACCCGCTCTTCCAGGTCGCAGACAATGACGGCGCTGTGAATCTGGTCGATGATCTGCGCCTGCTGCCGGGACAAATCGTCTCCCCGCAGCCGCGTCGTCATATCCCGAGCCTCAAACAGTACCAGCACGACCTCATCGTCCCTGTCGCGTATCGGTTTCAGCGACAAATCCACGTGCGCAAGTTGACCATCCCGTCCACGGAGTTCCGCGGCAAACCGGGCCACTTGGCCCTTGACCGCGCCGCGCAGGGCCGTCTGCAACTGGTGTTGGGTACGGTCAGAGCCGAACCACCAGTGGGTGCGCCAGAAAGGTCTGCCGACAACATCATCCTGTTCCAGGCCGGCGAAATCGAGCATGGTCTGATTGACCTCGATCAAGTGCCCGTCCGGCGCCAGCAGGGCCATATGCTGGAATGCTGAATCAAACGTGGCATGGAATCGACGCTGGCTGTCCAACAAATCACTGTGCGCGTCCTGCAAGCGCCATGCGCGATGCCGTGCCTGCCTCAGGCGCACCATCGCGATCACCGACAACACCAGAACCACGCCCAGTCCAACAACCCACCATGGCCCCAGACGAACTGAAGCAAGATAAGCCTCGCCACCCGCCGGCGGCCGAACCAGTGCATACAAAAGACCACTGGCCGCCAGAAACAAAGCCAGAATCGTCAAAAGGAATAATGCGCCATCCAAGTGGCGGCCATTTTCATGCATCGGTCTGGCAGACTCCCGTTACGCTGGATCAGCCAAGATATCACTCTACACAGTTTACAATTGGGCCCGCCGCCCATCCCGCTCGCGCCGAAGTTTGGATGATCTGGCGACCACAATATAGTCGTTGGGCCCTCAAGGGAGCCTCGGATCTATTCGTGAACGTGCATCTTGGGATTGAAATGTGCAGATTCAAGGCGCAGATCCTGGGTAATAGTTGTTATATTACCGAGATTTGGAACGATGACGCTGTACGTGTCCCCCTCCAATCTGCTTCGCCCGGAATGAATCAGCGGCTCCCAAGGTAACATGACCTTGCGGACAAGAATGCGACTCGGGCCTAAACTGTGCAGCAGATGTATCTGTTGAGGCCGGCATCACGGCGACCTGTAGCCAAAGGCCCAACGCCGCTCAGTTCGTGCAAAGTATCCGCCGCGATCGCGCAATTGGCTCAGCGCTTAAGAAACGGACGCCACCCGAACACACTGCCCTGCTCCGACTGGGTTGTTTAGATCTGATCCATCATGCTCTGCTGTTCCTTAACCACGCCCGGATTGGACAGCAACCAGACCTTGAACTCAGCGCCGGCACCCACCCTGGAGTTCACGGTGAGGTTTCCGCCGTATCGTCTGATCAAGCCATAGCTGATGGACAAACCAAGGCCGGTGCCCTGTCCTTCCGGCTTGGTGGTATAGAACGGATCGAACAAACGCGAACACACACGGCTCGGGATGCCGGGACCGTTATCGCGAACGGAGATCACGACGCCCCGGTCGCCCCAGTCCGCGGCGCTGATTTCGATCCTGCCCCGTCCATGTGAGACCGCGTGACAAGCATTGACCATCAGGTTCACCAGCACCTGCTGCAATTCCTGGCGGTTGATGGCAATCGTTCGCTCGGTCCGGATGGATGTGGTTACCTTGACTGATCCACGCTTTACGGCATGGGCCACCAATCCCAAGGTGTCCGTGATCACCTCATCGATGGACACGTCGTCGATGCAGCCCGCGTACTCCGCAGGCCGGGCGTATTGCAGCAGATTGTTGATGATCTCACGGATGCGATAGACCTGGGCGACGATCAAGTCGACCTCTTCGGAAACCGGTTCGATGGCCGGCCCCAACTCCGACACCAGCAGATCGAGATTGCCCAAAATCACGGCCGTGGGATTGTTGATCTCGTGGGCCACGCCGGCAGTCAACTCACCGATGGCGGCAAGCTTCTCCGCCATCACCAGTTGCTGCCGGGTCTGCTGCAAAAGCGCCACGGTTCTTTCCAGATCGGCGTTTTTCTCACGCAGTTCGCGGGTGCGCTGATCCACCTTGAGTTCCAACTCATCTGCGGCACGCTGAATCTGCCGATTGCGCTGCTGAAGAAGGTCGAGCATGACATCGAACTCGCGGGCCAATTCCCCAATCTCATCGCGGGATGCCAGCTTGCCGATGCGTCTGTCCTCGCCCCCGCGGGTCGCCCGAACCACCGTGCTCATTTCCTCTATGGGGCGAAAAATTGACTTGGCGCCGTAGAAGGCAAGGGCCGCGGAAAACCCCATGAAGGCCAAAAAAATCAGCGATATCAATTGGATGGTTCGCACCAGGCTGGCCCGAAACGGAGCCTCCAGGAATCCAGCGTACAGCATGCCGACACGTTCGCCGACAACGTCATAGATCGGCTCATAACCCGACACATACCAATCGTTCACCACAAAAGCGCGGTTGATCCAGCGATCCCCCTGCTCCAGGACCTGGGTTCGCACTTCCGCCGAAACGCGGGTACCCAAAGCCCGTTCCCCCGGTCGCACCGGCACGTTGGTTGTGATGCGAACGTCGTCCAGAAACACGGTCACGGTGCCGAGGCTGTCCTCGGGCAAACTGCCCGGCCCGTAGACCAGATCCCGTATGGTGTCGACAATGGAGAAGTTGCTGTTCAGCAGCACCGCACCGTCCAACAGCGCGACCACGCGCCCACCAATGTCGGCGAGCGGATAAACCATGCGCATGGCCATCGCCCGATCCTCAAACGATCGCTGTATAGGCGTGGCCCTGGGCGTTTCCACAAGGGGAAGACGAACCATTGCGGCGAGTTCCGATGCGATGCCTGCCAGTTCATCGGGCCCGAACACCTGAATGCCGCTGACTGCCTCACCTGTTAGGGCGCGAGTAAGCTCACCGGGCAGATGAATCCCGCCGGCAAAATTCCGTTCCGGCGCACTCAGGTCTAAGCCGTCGAGATCCACCATGCGCAGATAAGCGAAACCGTGATTGCGGGCCAGATCATCGAGTTGGGCCTGTATCGCCCTGGTATCGCGATCAGCGAGATTGGAGCGAAAAAGATACGATTCACCAACACCGGCGAGGGTCGCCAAATAGTCCGCTCGGATTCGCGCGAACACGTCCTGAGCTACCGCAAGATCCGTGGCCACCTTGATGAACAACTGGTCGTATGTGGCTCTATCACTCCAGTAGACCGCCAAGCCAAGGGTGACGGGCATCACCAGCAGTATCGGAAACAAAACGAGCAGCAGAAGCTTGTAACGCAGGCTCCGCTCAACCCGGGCCACCAGGGGGAATCCCTTCAGCATGGGTATGCCTGCAGACGCTTCAGGCAGTCCCGGTGTTCTCGAGACGCCAGGTCTTGAGTTTGCGGTCCAGCGTCTTGCGGGAAACCTCAAGACGCTGCGCGGCGCGGGATTTATTCCCGGAGCAACCATCCAGCACATGGAGAATGTAATGCTTTTCCACCTGTTGCAGCGTCATATCATCGCTGAACATGAGGCCAGACCGGTCCGATACTGCGGTCCGCATGTCC
>JAHEDQ010000082.1 GCA_024641125.1 Candidatus Competibacteraceae bacterium
GCGTAAGTCCGCACCGGGCCACCGGCGCCTCAACCCGTTCTTGCGGTGTGTTGCCAACAGCGCCCACACTGCGGCCCTTCCGACCCCAATGACCCAGAGAGATCTCCGATATGGACATGAACACCGTCGCCCGTCTTGTCTCGCGCCCGGTGGGTTTGGTAACCCGGGAAAACTTCGACATCTGCGAACAGGCCCGGGTCGAGCCGGGTGAAGGGCAGTTCCAGGTAAAGGTGGAAATGATCTCCATCGATCCGGCCATGCGCGGCTGGATGAACGAAGGCCGCTCCTACATTCCACCGGTAGGCATCGGGGAGGTGATGCGGGCGCTGGCCGGGGGCACGGTTGTAAAGTCGAACCATCCTGGATTCTCCGTGGGCGACACGGTGACAGGGCTGTTCGGGGTGCAGGCATACGCGCTGTCCGATGGCGCCGGCGTAACTGCGGTGGACACCAGCAAGGCCACCCTCGCCGATTGGCTGGGGGGGCTCGGAATGCCCGGGATCACGGCCTACTTCGGGCTCACCGAAATTGGCCAGCCAAAGGCTGGCGAGACCGTGTTGGTGTCGGCCGCGTCGGGGGCGGTGGGGTCCATTGTCGGGCAGTTGGCCAAGATCATGGGTTGTCGCGCCGTCGGCATAGCGGGTGGTCCGGAGAAATGCCGCTATGTGGTGGAGAAACTCGGCTTCGACGGCTGCATCGACTACAAGAACGACACCCTGACCCAGGCGCTGGACAGTCAATGCCCGGACGGCGTGGATGTCTATTTCGAGAACGTGGGCGGTGAGATTTTCGACACGGTGCTGACCCGAATGAATCTTTTCGGTCGCATTGCCGTGTGCGGCATGATCTCCGCCTACAATGCCATCGAGGCGCCACCCGGGCCCAAAAATCTACGCGCCGTGCTGGTCAACCGATTGACCATGCGCGGCTTTATCGTGTTTGACTTCATCGACCGCTACCCGGAGGCCATTCGGGCTTTGGGCGATTGGCACGATCAGGGCCGCATCAAGTTTCGTCAGGACGTGCGCCCGGGCGGCATTGAGGCGTTTCCGGAGGTGCTGAACCTGCTGTTCTCGGGCGCCAATCAAGGCAAGCTGGTGCTACAGGTCTAGCCGCAGCAGCTCTGGCCGCTCTCACTCCGCCGGTTCGGGGGCCAGGTCGTCCATGGTTGTTTCGGGGTGGCCAAACTCCGCCGGTTTGGGGGCCGGGTCGACCATGGACGGCTCCGGGTGGACAAACTCCCCCGGATAGACAACCTGTGCCGTGGCGGTCTGAAAGATCTCCCTGTCCTCCGGTTCCACCGCGTCAGTCATGCGCATCCGGACGAGCACGAACACGCCAAAGCACAGGGAAATCGAGACCAACATCCACATGAACACCGACAGCGGCAGATATTGAATGGCCACCGTCGCGATCAAGGGCACAACAAACCCGGAGATCGACCAGGCGATCATCTGGGTTGAGGACAGCAGCACATAGTCCTTGGGATCGGCCCGGTCGTTGGCCAGGGCGCTGGATACCGAGTAGATGGTTTCAGTGGCCCCGTTCCACACGGCAAAAACCAGCACCATCCACAGCAGCGTGTAGCTGCCGTCCGCATAGATGGAAAAGCCAGCGGCCATACTGGCGATCACACTGACCGCCAGCAGAACACGCCGTCGATCGATGCGGTCCGAGAGCAGCCCCATGGGAATCTGGATCACCAGCAGTCCAAGCTGCATGAGCAGCATCAGCAGCCCCACATCCGCTTTCGAAAATCCCTCCGCGTTGGCGTAGATGGGGGCGAATGACTGCAGGGTCATGGTCATGCCGCCCACCGCAAACATGCCGGCCAGGCCCACCGGGGAGATGTGCCACACCCTTTGCAGGGCCACGGTTACCCGTTCCGGCGGCGCCGGCTGTTTCAGCCGGGTCAGCCCCACCGGCACCATGGCGATGGCCACGAACAGGGTCGCGATCAAGGGTATCAGATTGCCGTCGATTTCGATGAATCGGATCGTAAACGCGCCGAAACCCAGGGCGACCACGTAGGAAACGTAGAACGTGGTGATGGTCTTGCCCCGGTTGTGGTCGGTGCTGACGTCGTGCAGCCAGCTCTGGGCAACGATGAACATGCCGTTGACGCCAAAGCCGTAGAGCGCACGGGCGAACAGCCAGGCCACCACGCTGGGCACCGCCGCGATGATGACCATGGAGATGATGATCATCGCGTAGAGCAGCATGAAAACCCGGGCGTGTCCGGACAGTCGCAGCAGCGGACCCACCGCGATGCATCCCGCCAGACCACCCAGGGCCAGCGCCGGCGTCATGCTGGCCGCGACCCAGGGCTGAAAGTCCAGCGAGGCCAGTTTGATCGGGATGTAGGCGAAGGTCAGCCCGCTGGCCAGGGCCATCAGCGCGGCGGACAGCATGATGCTGGATACCGCTACCTGTGGTGGAGAGACGGATTCTTCGGTGTCGTCCATGGCCCGGTCCCGAATCCCACCTCTGAAACGACGAGCATCGGTCCGAAGGCGCCGTGGGCACAATGCCTGGAAGCGTCATTTCTGTCGCAAACGGTTGGGTTTCCGGTGCCTTAGTTGATCTGGGTGCGGACCTGGAAGCCCCGGCGATCCAACTCGACGAAGTAGCGTTTCACGTCGAAAAATTCTTCCGGCGCCCATACCCCCGGCATGGCCTCCGAGGTGAGCATGAGCTGCGCGGCGATGGAGGCGTTCATGGAGGTGGTCGCGTCCACGTAGTGGGCATAGCGGTCATCGGGTCTTACCAGCACCTCACAGCGCACCGTGCCCGGCGCCCCCTTGCGTTGCCCAACTCCGATGGCGAAATGGATTTCGTGGGTTTCCTGCTCGGGCATGCGTTGGCGATTGCGCTCGATGTTTCGTTCGATCACCGCGTTCAGAACATCCAGCGGTTTCACCGCCCGTCCGTCCACCTGTACCGGATCGTCAAAGTCCCCGAAACCCGCTTTGACCAATCCCACCCAGGCCTCGTGTTCCCGGTGCGGCAGATGCAGTTTCCAGGTGAAATCACGGATGCCCTTGTCCCCGATACCCTGGGCCAGGGGCACCGTCAGCGGCTCGGAATGGGGTGAGTACATAAACTCGATTTCGCCGAACGGGTCCGGCAGATCCAGAACCTCCACCCCGGTCATGGGCGCGCACTCGACATGTCGGCCGTCCAGGAACTGGGTGCTGGGTCGGGCGTACTCGGCCAGCACCGTGGATACGCTGTAGGGTGGCACCAGCACGGGGTTCTCCGGGCCCACTGTTTCCGCCGCCCAGTAGAGACGGATGGAATCGATCCGATCCAATTCGTCGGCCACCGCCCGGCACAGCACGTTGGACAGACCCGGATCCCCACCGGTGCCGATCACCGCGGTCACACCGGCGTCCACGAAACGCTGATGCCAGCCCTTCTGTTCCACGGTGAACACGCCGAGACCGCCGAGATCCATATAGGGCACCCGCGCCGCTAAAGCGGTCTCGAAAATCGACATCTGAAACCCGGCCAGGGTGGGCACCGCATTGATGCAGAGGTCCGCACCCTGGATCAGGGTGCGGAGCTGCTCCGGCTGGGCCGCGTCGAAGCGATGCGCCTCCAGCCGCGGGTCGTCCAGTTCAGCCAGCAACGCCGCCATTCGTTCGGGCGAGGCGTCGCACACCCGGAGCAGCTCGAACTCACAGATTGCGAGATCCGAGATCAGGTCGCGCACGATGCCGCACCCCATCAGCCCTGCCCCACCCAGCAGTGTGATCGTCGTCATGTCCGCGGCTTCCTGACTTGGTCTACCTGGGTCACCGAATCATGTAAACCTTGCGCACCGTCTCGTGCACCGTGCAGGTGCCCCGCCAGTCCTGGCGGAAGAAAGCCGCGGTCTCGGGCTCGATCTCGATGACCTCGCCGTTTTGATGCGCGTAGGTGCAGCGGCCGGAGAGGAAATAGCAGAATTCGTCGCGTGTCACATGGCAGTTCCATACACCCGGCGTACAGACCCAGACACCGCATTCGGAGCGCCCGTCCTCGCCCTTGTGCAGCAATGCACCCGAGGTCTGGGACAAGCCCCGGATCATGGTGGGCACCGGTCCCCAATCCACCAGTTGCTCCAGGGTCGCGGGTTGGCGAATCACCGGTGTACCGGTTGCACCCGTTTTTGTCGTGTTCGTGTCTGCGCCGTGTTCACTCACGATTCACCACCTGAACATTAACTGAAACTTCGTCGGACTTTCGCGAACGAAGGACCTTCGCCCAGCCAGGCATAGCAGGGCCCCTCAAACCACGCGTATCCCAGGACCGAGTATGACGCCAACCCGCAGAGCAGGCCATGCTGATGGACAGTCCATGCCGAACCCCCAAGCCCAAGAAACCGCTCTGCCAGCATTTGGATGGTCATCCCCGCCCAGGGGGGCACTGAGTTATTCCTGACCAAGCAGATTGGAGGGTAAAATGTGCAGATTCAAGGCGCAGATCGCGGCCCATAGTCGTTCTATTGCCAAGCTTTGCAACAATTTGGCAAGGAACGTTTGGCGTTTAGATGGGGCGGCACTCGACGTGAAGGTTGGCCACAGGCATCGAGGTTGGCCCAGAAAGCTTGCCGCAGAACCCATTTCGAACGGCGAGCAGGCAGAGAAAAGAATCCGACCCCTTTCCGCAGGCCCTTACCGCGAGCAAGTGAAAAGATCACGCACACATGAAAGAGTTTGATTTCAATTTTAAGGACATAGTGGAATTTGCCAGGGATGTGATTCTTGTAACGAAATCACATCCCATTGATGAACCGGGCCCGGAGATTGTATACGCCAACAAAGCATTTACAGAGTTGACCGGTTATAGTCAAAAAGAAGTACTCGGTAAAAACCCAAGAATATTACAATCGGATGGGACTGACGAAGAGACCAGGGCGATTATTCGGCATGGACTGGAGCAGAAAATTCCCGTCAGGGTAACTATCAGGAATTACTCGAAAACCGGAGACGAATACTGGCTTGATCTAAGTATTCTTCCATTGAAGAATTCTGAAGGCGTGGCGACCCATTTCGTTAGTATCCAGCGTGATATCACAGAGCAGAAAAAGGTCGAAAAGAAGCTCGAAATACTGTCAAGAACCGATTCATTGACGGGACTGCTCAATAGAAGGTCATTCGATGAGATTGCAGAAAATGAGCTGTCACGGTTTAAGCGGAGCGGTGAAGTGTATTCACTGCTCATGCTCGACATAGATCACTTTAAAGAAATTAATGATGAATATGGGCATGCAACCGGGGATATTGCAATTCAAGCCATTGCTCAGTCATGCGCTTCCAATCTCAGGCTATACGATAAAATGGCAAGAATCGGTGGAGATGAGCTTTGTATTCTATTGCCGTGTACCGATAAGAACACCGCATTTACTATCGCAGAAAAATTGAGAAAAATTGTTTCGAGCATTTCAATAACGACAGAAAATGAAGATATTTCGCCGACGGTCAGCATAGGTGTAGCGGAGATCGAAAATACAGATCTTGATTATGCGGCTCCGTTGAAAAGAGCCGATGAGAACTTGTACAAAGCGAAGGGGTCGGGGCGCAATCGAGTTTGTAAATAGTCTACCCCGATCAATAAGGCGCCGCAGTTGAAGGGATGCTGCGATGGCTGTCATCTTGGCGCCCCGCCCGGTCAGATTCGGAAAGCGCCGTTTGGCGCCGATCGGGCTGGGGTGGTTTGCTCAATGCCTTTTTGCGCCTGCTCGCGGGCTGCGCCAGCGCCTGCGTACCGTTCAACCAACCAATCACCCGAGTGGACGAAGACAACGGCTATCGTGGGGTTATCGTAGACGATGATCTTGGGGTTGAGTTGTGAGCATCGTCGTAACCGGGGATCTTTGGATCTGACACCTTTCACTCGGTCCAAACTGAACACCGACTCGGACGAACTTGAATGGGAGGTCCGACTCACCTCCATCTCCCGCCGCTTGCGCTCCACCATCGGTATGTCCGCATCTCACGTCGCCGGAATTTCTCAGTCGACGACGGCGTGATTTCCTATCGAAACGCTTACGGTGTGGCCGTTAATGTGGTGCTGCGGAGGCGCAGGGAGCCCGAAGACCCATGCTGCGCGATCGCTTTTACAAGGAGAGCTGCAAATGGGCCTGACAGAATACGTGGTGCTGGCGATTCCGCTTATCGTGGCGGTTTATGGCGTCCTGATATACAACCGCCTGATTGAACTCAAACACAATGTGGACAAGGCATGGTCGAACATTGATGTGTTGCTGAAGCAGCGTCACGACGAACTCCCGAAACTGGTCGAGACCTGCAAGCAATACATGAAGTTCGAACAGGAAACGTTGGACGCGGTCATGCGCGCGCGATCGGCGGTCGCCACTGCGCAACACGCCGGCGACGTCGATGCGCTTGGCAAGGCCGAGACCATGATGCGCGCAGGGCTTGGAAATCTGTTCGCGGTTGCCGAAGCCTATCCGGAGCTGCGCAGCAACGAAACCTTCCAACATCTTCAGGGCCGGGTTTCCGGGCTGGAGAACGCAATCGCCGACCGGCGCGAGTTCTACAACGCCAGCGTCAATCTGAACAACATCCGCATCCAGCAGTTTCCGGACGTGCTGGTGGCAAACATGTTTGGGTTTCGTGGCAAACGGCTACTGAAATTCCAGGAGAGCGAGAGACACGATGTCGACCTGACTGAACTGTTCGGCACATGAGCATTTCTGCCGATTCGGCAGGCTATCTCACCCTCGCTGCGATTGTCGGTTTCTGCGCCTGTGTCTTTTTCTCCTGGAGGGATTTCCGCTACGCACGCGCCCTCTCCGATACACCCACTTCAAAGATCCGCTCGGCACCTCAAGGCTACGTCGAACTCGTGGGCCAGGCTCAACCGGGTCCCCAAGGGCAGGTCGTCGCACCACTCTCCGGCGTTTCCTGCATCTGGTACCGCTATGGGGTTGAGAAAAAGGGCGGCAAGGGTAAGTGGACGACCCTCCATCGGGGCGTCAGCGAGCACCCCTTTCTGATATCGGACGACACCGGGGAATGCCTGATCTATCCGGACGGTGCCGAGGTGGTCAAAACACGCCGGAAATCCTGGCGCGGGGACGACCCCATGTATCAGACTCAGCCGGCGGCGGGAGTGCTGGGTTCGGCGCAGGCCCTGGGACAGTTTTTGAGCGGTATCAGCTTTGGCGAGCAACGCTACCGCTATACCGAATATCGGATCATGCCAGGGGATCCGCTCCATGCGCTCGGATACTTTCGCAGCGTTGGCGGCGCCTCGGAGCGGCCTGAGAAACGCGGTCAACTGGCAATACTCCTGGAACAGTGGAAGCGTGACGAAAAGCGCATGAACCTGTTCGACCGGGACGGGGACGGCAATCTGGACGCCGACGAATGGAGCGCCGCCGTGAGCGCGGCCGAACGCCAATTGTCCCGTGACATGCTAAACCGCCCCGATGATCCGGTAATCCACACCCTTTCGAGCCCCACGACCCGCGGCCGGCCATTCCTCCTGTCCACCGCCTCCGAGTCCAGCCTGGTGCGGGGTTACCAGATCCGCGCCGCCGCCGCCACGGTCGGATTGGTGATCAGTGGTGGGTGCCTGGTGCTGCTGTTTGCCTGAGAACAAAAAGGGGGCAGATCCGCACAACACCAACCAAGTTAAACCTCTTCATTTCTTCGCGTTTTGAGGGTCTGCTTAGGACTTCGTAGCAGGCACCAAGAGGAAATATATCGATATCGCCTGACGCGGCAGATACGCAGACTTCACGTGAATCACGGCGGCGCGTTAGATCGCATTGGCCTCCCGAGCGAACGCCTCTGTAAAGTCCGGAACTTCCGCGATTCGATGATCAAGCGCTATTGGATTCGGCGTTAGCTCGCCCGCAGAAAAAAAAGCGGCTTACGACCCTAAGATTTCCGTTATTGAACTGGCTGCAGCATACAGTTACGGACTCGCCAGGAATCACCCGTTTACGGATGGCAACAAGCGGATTGCGCTCACCGTAGCAGCGGTGTTCCTGGAACTGAACGAATACTCCCTCGACGCCCCAGAACCCGAAGCCGTGCTCGTATACCAGCAACTCGCTTCAGGGTCTCTGACCGAGGAAGAACTCAGCCTCTGGAAAAAGGAATCATCGGTTTTCATCGGCTAACGTTCGGCGTAACGGCAGGCTTTGGGGCGCAGCGTAAAAACCTGGCTGTTTTTTTGCCCGACTCACCGGCGAGCGCCTCTGAGACGCGCGTCCGTAGCGCTGGGAGCACTTCCTCGTGGAACCACGGCTGACGGCGTAGCCAGATATTGTTCCGCGGGCTCGGGTGCGGAAGCGGAACCACAGTCGGCCAATGGGTACGCCACGACTTGACCGTCTCGGTGACCGACGCCTTACCCTGAATTCAGTGGTAAGCCTGAGCGTACTGCCCGATTAACAGGGTCAGCTTCAATTGACGGAGGTGCGCAAGAAGCTGTGTGCGCCAGACCGGGGCGCACTCGTGGCGGGGCCGGGAGATCCCCAGACTTTCCGGCGGCTGGGTAACCGAATCCCATAGGCAAGATTGCGATCTGCTTTGGGTCGTAAAACACTTCGCGCGTCACCCCCATCCACTCACACAGGCGAACCCCGCTGGCACCCGCGCAAGCCAAGCCAGACTCATGTACTTTTCTTCCCGGCGCATGGCCTGCAATCGGTATCCGAGCCCGCGGGTTCATCTGGAGGACGGGCCGAACCCCATGCGGTAGATGGGACCCCCAGATGGTGCATGCGCGAACTTGGGCTAGCAGGCAATCAAATGAGGCCACGGAAATCAGTTACTCGGGTGGTTCAACGCTCCGCATCCCCAGCACGCCGCGAGCCCAGCGAGAGCTCCGTCTGACTGCATGCGCCTGTTAGGAATTTATTCCTCGTACCTTGGAATTGGATCAAGATCAGGCTGAACAAATGCGGTTCGAGCTTCGTCAGAGAACAATACGTCAGCCGAATAGTGAATCATCATAATTTCTGTGTCGAGCATTTCTGCATTCCTGTCTATAAGTTCGTCTGCCGATCCCGAGTCTCCAGTTTTATTCATAAAATGATGGACAGCCAAGATCCAAGCCTTCGTTATCGTTGCATGAAGTTTCGATGGGTCGACACAGTTGTGCAGGAGAAAGCGATACAGCGTCTCCCGCATCAGCTCTGATGACGTATCCGTATTGTTCTCAGACAGGTATATGTAGGCTAATCGTAAGTGAGCACGGTGATCGAAATCGGAGGCCGGAAACGCACAAGACTCCACCTGATCTCTAAATTCGCAATCGTCTGTCGTCGTATCGAATTTCAAAACCCATCGTCCCCTCGTTCTCGAAACCGATCCCAACGACCGGTGTCCGTCAGGCGACCAGAGTATGTCGATGTACGCCGCGGCAGCCTTTTTCTATCGATCACAGTGCCACCCGGCTCTGCCCAGTTCGCATAATGCCAAACATAAGGAATCAATTCACATACCATTGCGCAAAGGGGCGCGAAGCCGCATAGCGGAGCAGCGCCCCCAGCGGCCAGGACACTCGAATTCAGTACATCCTCAGGCCTCGTATTCTGGAACGCGACGAAACACAGGTTACAAAGATACGAACCAACCTGCTAGCAAACCAATGGCCAGCGTTACCAAGCAGTAAAAGGGTATAAAGATGAAAGCGATGACTGCTGTCGAGGAAATGCGGCCTGGTCCATGGAGTGGGTGCCACACGGACAAGTGGCCCGGGACCGTAAGGGTGAGAATGCCAAGCAAACCACCAGCACCGAGACACGCGAGCCGGAGTGGGGGAAGCCGACTGGCAGTAACAGCACAAACTACCGACAGCACGACAAACGGGATTAGTCCAAATGCTGCATCTGGGAATAGGTTGTCACCCTCCGAAAATTGCCGTTCCAAGATATTCGCTGCGGCCATAGATGATGCGATCTGGCCTACGGAAACCTCAAAATAGAAGATCACGAGAGAGGCGCTGCAAGCCCGTGACCAATGCTATGGCCAGCCAGACCAATCGTTGACCTCTTAGTGTCGTCACGTTGCTGTTCTGCGCCGAAGGCGCGTCATTGATTGGCTCGCATATGTTTTAGGCATGGTACAGTATAAAAATGCCAATGCTGACGAAACCGACGCCAGCGACGTAGTGAAGATATTTTTCGTTGATATATTCTGAAAGCAATGTACCAGCGAGAACACCCAGCGCTGAAGCAACAATAAGTGCCGCCGTGGCGGCAAAAAAAACGGTATACTTGCTTACCGCTTTGTCAGTGGCGAAGAGCATTGTAGCCAACTATGTTTTATCACCGAGTTCAGCGACAAAAAACCGTTCCAAATATCGTTATAAATACTTTCCAATCCATAAATACCGCTTTTGATTCGCCGACGTTGAACATCACATATCAGGGGGCGCCTACCCTTTCCGTCTTGGGACCGGTCCAACAGATAGCTGCTGGCTTATAGGTTGGGATAGACAGAGCCACAGGTCGTTGTGCTCCTCGGGGGCGCTGCGCGGTGCGAGTCGTCAGCACTCGCATATGTAGCTGATAGTCCTAATTCGTCGTTCCGCCAGGTTGCGAACCTGGTTACGTACCATCTCAGGATAATCATCACCAAGAAAAGCTTGGAACGTGACGGGGGGAGGCCCCGATTGCGCCAGGCGATCTGCCCTCGCCTCGAACCAAACTCGGCTCTCGTCCGTCGAATCATGAATATTCAAGACTTTGAAGCCAGCATCGGTCAGAAGTGATTTCATTTCATCAGGTGTGGCCAAATGGCTAATGCCGGGCTCGCGCGCCCAGGGAACGGGAAACACCACATCGCCTCCCTCGCCCTGAAGAACGTCATACACCGCAAAAACCCCTCCCGGCTTCATAACTCGTCGGGCTTGCTCGTACACTTTATCTTTGGCCGGAATATTCATCGCGACATGAATCGTCATCGCAGCATCGAATTCGTCAGCCGCAAAAGGTAAATTCATCGCGTCTCCTTGTTGAAACGCTACTCGTTCGGCAAGATTCACCCAGCCCGACATAGCCTTCGCAGCATCGCAAAACGCTTGCGTCAGGTCGAGGCCCGTTACATGGCAACCATATACCTCGGCGAGGGTTCGCGCGGGTCCTCCCAGGCCGCTGCCGATATCAAGAACGCGGGAATTCTCATTCAGCATCATTTGTTCGGCCAATTCCAACGTCGCCTTCCGGCCACGAATGTGAAACTCATCGACGGCCGCAAGATCGGCCGTCTTCAGTCCGTTGAGGTCCTTGCCTGCAGTCCGCAGGCTGTTCGCGATCAGGTCAACGAGCCCACCGCTGCTACTGTAATGGCTCACCACCTGATCAATCATATTCCCTTTTCTCTGAAGACATCGATCGTGCAAGCCTGCATTTAGGAACGCATGCTGTTCGGGAAAAGGGGTCTAAAGCGGCTTCTCGCATCAGGCAAACCAAGACCGCAGCAGACAACGCAGCAACCAGGGGCTGACCAAGTGGCCCGACCGTCCTGACTTGTTGAGTTTATTGCCTGGATGCGTTGAGTTCATCCAGCCCTGAACCCAACATATTCTAGTTTGATGATCCTTGCCTCTTTGCGGCCTAACGCACCGCATCAGCCGCGCGGATCACCCACGTACGACCGCATGTGCTTGTTAGGCGCGATTTCACACGCTTACCAAACCGCTTTGCGCAATCCCATCGAGAACGAACTGTACAGCCAACGCAGACAACAGAACACCCATGATCCGTCCCACAACATGCATCCCAGTAACACCAAGATGTTTTTGCAGCTGACTGGCAGACAGCAGTGCGCCCAGTGTTAAAAGCAAAATTAAAAATAGACAGGAAACAACAATGATCTGACTTGTCAGATCCCCCTCGGCACCAGCCATTAATAGTATGACTGCTCCCATCGAGCCGGGTCCCGCAAGAAGCGGAGTCGCCAAGGGGAAAACAGAAATATCCTGTTTCGTCTCTGCCTCTCGCTCTTCTTCTTCTGTCGCAGGTGTTCCGCTGGCCGACCTCGCGAATACTTTATCAATCCCGATCAGTAGGAGGAGGATGCCGCCGGATATTTTCAGAGCAGCCAGTGAAATTCCCAAACCAATGAGGAGATGCTCTCCAACAAGTGCGAATCCCAACAAGATACACGCCGCAACGAGCGTTCCGCGTATGGCCATGGACCGTCGCGCTTCGGCATTTTCAGAGGCCGTTAGCGCTGCGAACATCGCGGCTACGCCAATTGGCCCGATAGTCGCAAAGAGCGTTGCAAGAGCGAGGCCTGCGGTTTCGATCATTTGCATTTCCCAACATGTCGCTTGACGACGCGCATCAGCGTAAAAGCCTGCGTAGTGAGCGCCTGTTCCGACTGCCCGCATTTGTTAGGCGATATTTCGTTACTAGTTCTGATATCCATCAGCTTTGCCATTCGGATGGTATCGCTCCCAATTTTTTCCGTCGAACTGTGTGACATTCCTTTTCTTAACCGTTCCCGGATCAATGCATCTTGCCTTGACGTTTAATCTGAACGCGATCTGGCGCGATCTGGGTCGGACCAAGCTAACGCCATGAATCGGTTAGACTTGGCCTGCGACAGGCCCTTTCCAGAAGCCTTAGATGCCTCATTTCCCATCCCAAAACTGCGGTCCGAGAGTCATAAGCATACGTCGGGTCGAGGTGTTTGCGGGCTGGCATTAGAGTCGTGATTTAGTGCCCGAAATCGCAACTCTAAGGTCTTTGGAGTACCGTTTTATTGTGGCTCAAAGTAAATTCACTGAAAGGGTTACGTTGGTCCGACCCGGTTGGTCCTGCCTGCTCTGCGGCATCGGGTTCCGGCTGATGGAATGTGTCCGGCTGCGCGTCAAAGACGTGGATCCGGCGCGCAGACGGCTTTTCGTACGGCAGGGCAAGGGCGGAAACCGCCGTGTACCGGTGATTTCCTTGGGGATCGTCGAGCCCCACAGTCGCCAGATCGAGCGTGTCCGCTCTATGCATAACACGACCTTTCATTGCGCTATGGTGCAGTCTATCTACCCAACGCGCTGGATCGCAAATACCCCCGGGCGCCGTTCGAATTCGGGTGGCAGTGCGTGTTTCCCCCAGGCGCTTGGCGTCGAATCGCGGGCGTCATACACCAATGACGCCCCGTTATTGACTGCCGCCAATCCAATGAAAGCCTGAAATTCTGGGTTTCAAGGTCTGCTTGGTCTGTTCACCATCTCGTCGAGAATCCGGGCCGCTTTTTCGGTGCCGTTGCTGGCCCGCATATGTGCGCTGGTCTTGGCCAGTTTTTCCGCCATGGCCGCATCGGTGAGGCTGGCCTGGATCTTTGCCGCCAGCTCATCCTCGGTCCAGTCGTAGCGCGCCAGTTTGAAGCCGTGGCCTGTTTCCTCTATCCGGGTCGCGTTGTCATGGCCGTCCCACACGTAGGGCATGATGATGGCGGGTTTGCCGAAGTACAGGCACTCGGTAAAGCTGTTGTTGCCGCCGTGGTGGATCACGCAGTCGACCTGCTCGATCACCGAGGGCTGGGGATACCAGGCCTCGGCATGGACGTTGTCCGGCATGGCGTCGTAGGCGTCGCGGTAATCGCCCACGTTCACCAGCGCCCGGTATGGTAGCCGGCCGATGGCGGCAATCAGGCGTTTCATCAGCTCGGTATCGCCGGCGCCCAGACTGCCGAAGCTGATATACAGCAGGGGCGTCTCGTTCTGGCTCTTGAACTCGGGGATCTGGTAGGGTTTTTCCTGCCGAACCGAGCCCTCCAGATACTGGAATCGCGCCGGGTCCAGCGGTTCGCTTCGGGTGAACTTGACCGGTTCTGGGTACAGCAGCAGGTTCATGTACGGGGAGGCTTCGCAGAACTGGCCGAGGGGATAGTGCGCCTCGCCGGTTTCCTTGAGAAACGCCTGGAAGTCGTCGTGGATGGGCTTTATCACTTCGTTGAATCGGGCTCGGAATGCAGCATGGCAGGCGCTGTCGTGCTCTCCGCAGCCGGACAGATGCGGCGGGATGGCAGGGTCCTCGATTTCGTTTTCCGAACAGGACACGATGCGCACCCAGGGTTTGCCGAAGTGTTTGATGGCCGGGAACAGGATCACGTTGTCCACGCAGATCAGGTCTGGCCCGATCCGGCCCAGCACACCGGGCAGGTCCTTCTCCGCCCACTTGGCGGAATCGACTATGGCCATCCAGCATTCCTTGACGTAGTTGTCGATCTGCTCGTAGGGGGATTTGCGGAAATTGGGGATGTGGCCGTTGATGAAATCTTCCCAGAACTTGGCCATCTGTTCCGGCGGCATGGGTTCGGACAGGTTGACCGGATGGGCCTCGAAACCGTAGTCCTGATAGATCTCCACAAACCCGGGGTCCGACAGAAACACCGCTTTGTGTCCCAGCTCTTCCACCGCTTGGGCGATGCCCACGGAATTCAGCGCCGGGCCAAAGGCGGCCTCGGGGAAAAACGCGATTGTTTTGCCTGTGCTCATTGTTGCTTCTCCTCGCTGATCGGATGTTTGCGGCCCATGATCAGGCCAGGATACGAGCGTGTGCCGGGTTCCAACAGCACCAGACGGATTGTCCGGGCCGGTAGGTCTCCTCGCCGCTGAGCCGCACCACGAGATGCCGTGTGATGTTTGCAACCGACAGGTGCACGCTGACGTCGCTGCCGTGATAGGCCAGGTCGATCACCTCGCCCCGGACCGCGTTGTCCGCCTCTGACGGTTTGTCCGTCTTCAGAAAAATCCGCTCGGGGCGCACCGTCAGTGTAGCGCTGTCGCCTTGGCTCAGTTCGCCGGGCACCGCTCCGCGCAGCACACCGTGGGGGGGGGCCAGGATGCCGCCCTCGGCCACCGTCCCGTCGAAGAAGTTGGCAACGCCGATAAAATCCGCCACGAAGCGGGTGGCGGGCTGCTCGTAAAGGGTTTTCGGGTCGCCAAGCTGTTCGATCCGGCCGGCGCGCATCAAGGCGATGCGGTCCGCCATCACCAGCGCCTCTTCCTGATCGTGGGTCACCACCACAAAGGTGATGCCCACCTCGTGCTGCAGGCGTTTGAGCTCAAGCTGCATCTCCTGCCGGAGCTTTTTGTCCAGGGCCGCCAGGGGCTCGTCCAGCAGCAACACCCGTGGCCGTTTGACCAGCGCCCGGGCCAGGGCCACCCGCTGTTTCTGACCGCCGGACAACCGGTCCGGCTTGCGATCCGTCAGCTCGGACAGTTTGGCCATCTCCAGCACTTCGTCCACCCGGCGGCGGATCTCGGCGCGGGGCAGACGTTCCATTTCCAGTCCATAGGCCACATTGCCGCGGACGCTCATGTGCGGAAACAGCGCATAGGACTGGAACATGAGATTGACCGGGCGCCGGTTGGGGCGCAGGTCGGTGACATCGTCTGTTCCCAAGAACATGCGCCCGGCGCTGGGAGTTTCGAAGCCGGCGATCATTCTCAACAGGGTCGTTTTGCCGCAGCCCGAGGGGCCCAGCAGAGCGAAAAATTCCCCCTCCTTGAAATCCACCGAAATGCGGTCGACTGCGGTCACCAGACCGAACTGCTTGCTGAAGTCCTGCAGGCGAATGACGGGCGCGGCGGCGTCAATCACGGTTGAGTCGACCCCCGGTCGATGCGCTGTGACAGGAGCACCAGTGCAAAACTGACGAACATCACAATGGTAGCCATGGCGTTGATCTCGGGCGTGACGCCGAAGCGGATCATGGCGTAGATGCGCATGGGCAGCGTGGTGGAGCTTTCTCCGGGGCCGGCAGTGAAAAAAGCGATGATGAATTCGTCGATGGACAGGGTGAACGCCAGCAGCGCACCGGCCAGCACCCCCGGGAATATCACCGGCAGGGTGATGCGGCGAAAGGTGGTGAAACGCCCGGCACCCAGGTCATCCGACGCCTCGATGATGGAGTGATCGAAATTGCGCAGCCGGGTGCGGACGATGGCGCACACGAAGGCGATGTTGAACACCACGTGGCTGAGGATGATGGAGTGCAGACCCAGGGTGAAATTCAGCAGCGTGAAAAACGACAGCAGGGCGATGGCCAGCACGATGTCGGGGATGATCATGGGGGCGAACAACAGGGCATCCAGCGTGCTGGAGCGGTTCAGCCGTTCTGCGCCCATGGCCAACAGGGTGCCTAGGATGCTGGAAATCACCGTGGCGCTCACCGCCACGACCAGTGTGTTGCGCACCGCCGAGACGATCGCCGGGCTTTCGGCCAGCACGCCGTACCACTTCAAGGAAAAGCCGGTCCAGGCCGTGGGCAGGCCGGCGCGATTCAGGCTGAGGACCATCAGCACCAGGATCGGGATATACAAAAAAGCATAAACCAGGCGCAGATGCACCCGCGCCGCCAGGTGAACGCCGGCGCGGTCAGGCATGGGCCGTCCCCCGATCGCGTTGCGCCCGGTTCACCAGCACCGCCTGGAGGAACAGTAGCAACAGCATGATCGCGATCAGGGTCATGGACAGGGCCGCGCCAAACGGCCAGTCGCGGGCCGACAGAAACTGGTCGTACACCAGAGTTCCCACCATGTGTACCCGGCCGCCGCCCAGCAGGTCCGGGGTGATGAAATTGCCGATGGACAGCACGAACATGAACACCCCGCCCGCCGCCACGCCGGGCAGGGTCAGGGGCAGTGTAACCCGCAAAAAAGTGCGCCAGGCCGGGGCGCCGAGATCCTCCGAGGCTTCGCGGATTTCCGGATTGAGGCGCTGCAGCGAGGCGTAGATGGACAGGATCACAAACGGCAGATAGTTGTAGATCAATCCGACGATCACGGCGAATTCGTTGTACAGCAGCGAGATGGGCTCATCGATCACGCCCAGCCCGCCCAGACCGCGATTTATCAGGCCTTCCCGGTTGAGCAGCACAATCCAGGCGTAGGTCCGTATCAGGTAGTTGCTCCAGAACGGCAGCATGACCAACAGCAGATAGCGTGACTGGCGCCCCGGCGGCGCCAGGGTGATGGCGTAGGCCGCCGGGTAGGCCAGCAGCAGGGCGATCACGGTGGCGATGCCGGCGATGCGGGCCGAGTCCAGGAAGATGGTGAGATAAATCGGCTCCAGCGCCCGGGCAAAGTTGCCCAGAGTGAAGACGTAGTCGATGCCGCCGTAGGTGCCGCGCTCGAAGAAGCTGTAGAAGAACACGATCAGGCAGGGGATGATCATGAAAATGACCAGCCAGGCGAGCCCCGGCGTTGCCAGCAGCAGGGCATGCAGGCGTCTCGACCTCATGGTGTCTGCGGTGTCCTTCTGAGCAGGGATTTGGGCGGCGACTCGGGCAATACCGGGAAATCGGATCGGGGCGGCGCGCCCACGGTCGGCCGCGCCGACGCCGGTTACTTTGCGGCCATGATCTCCGAGACCGCCCGGGCATAGGCTCTCTGGGTTTCACCCACGTCCAGCAGTTGCTCTTCTTTCAGCAAGTCAGCCGGGCTCATGCCCAGATTGGGGTAGGTCTCGATCAGACTCGGGTCCAGCGCCTCCATGGCCGCCTTGTTGGGCACCTTGTAGAGGATGTTCTCCGCCACCCACAGCCCGTTTTCCGCATCCAGCACGAAATTGATGAACTGGTGGGCCGGCGCCTTGTGCGCTGAGGCCGCCGGGATCACCATCGCGTCCACCCACAGATCGGTGCCTTCCTTGGGAATCACGTACTTGATATCGCTGTTCTCGCCGATACCGTAGTTGCACCACCCGTCCCAGGCCTGGACCAGGGAGGCTTCGCCGGATACCAGTTTGGAATAAAAGGTGGTGTCGTCGTAGGCCAGCAAGCCGCGCTTGGCTGCGATCAGATCGATCTTGGCCTGCTCGATCTTGGCCGGATCGGTTTCGTTGACCGAGTAGCCGTTGGCCAGGAAGCCCGCGGCCAGCAGCCATCGGTCGGTGGACAGCATGGTGATCTTGCCGGACAGCGCCTCCGGTGGGGTGAGCAGATAGGACCAGCTGTCCGGTTCACCGTCCACCAGATCGCTGCGATAGCACAAACCCGTGGTGCCCCAGGCGTAGGGCACCGAGAAGGTGTTGCCGGGGTCGTGTTTGAGTTCCATCGCCTCGGGGTAGAAATTGGCCATGTTCGGCAGTGCCGCCGGATCCAGGGTCGCGGCCAGTCCAAGTTTGTTCAGCGCCTCGGCGAAGGGCGAGGACACGAAAATCACATCGTAGCCTTTGCCGCCGCTGGCCATTACTTTGCCCATGATCTCCTCGTTGGTCCCATGCAGCGCAAGTTCGGCTTCGATGCCGGTTGCGGCGGTGAATCGCTCCAGCAGGTCGGCCGGCATATAACCGTCCCAGTTGGAAATGACGATTTTCTCCGCCGCCACGGCGCTGCCGGCGATCAGCGTGCCGGTCAGCATCAGTACGGCTGTTGCGCCGCCCAAGCGTTTCATGTTCGGTGTTCCCCTGTTTTTGGAATCGTCGGATCAGTTTCTATCTGTAGATCACCGCCGAGGTGGAAATCAAGCGCCCGACGATCTGGCGCCCGCCCACCCTTCGGATATGGGCCGGGCACTACCGTACGTACCGGCTACCCGCGCCCGATGAAGGGCATGTTGGTGGCCATGATGGTGATGAACTGCACGTTGGCCTCCAGCGGCAGTTCCGCCATGTGCACGATGGCGTCAGCCACCAGGTCCACGTCCATCCTGGGTTCCGGTTTCATGCTGCCGTCGGCCTGGGGCACGCCGGAGATCATGCTGGCGGTCATGTCGGAGGCGGCATTGCCGATGTCGATCTGTCCGCAGGCGATGTTGAAGGCACGTCCGTCCAGGGAAATGGACCGGGTCAGGCCGGTGATGGCGTGTTTTGACGCAGTGTAGGGCGCCGAACCG
>JAHEDQ010000083.1 GCA_024641125.1 Candidatus Competibacteraceae bacterium
TCATCCAAATCCGCCGATACTGAAAGCACCCGCATCGCGGTGGACATGAAAGTACTCATCGAACAGATGCGGGAACAGGTGCAGAACGTCGAGTAGTCCATGACCGAGAACGTGAATATACCCGGCAGCGTCTTCATCATCTCCGCACCGTCCGGCACTGGAAAGACCAGTCTGGTTAATGCGTTGCTGGACTCCGATCCACAGCTTGGGGTTTCAGTGTCCCACACCACCCGGGCGCCGCGGCCCGGCGAGGTGGATGGACGGGATTACCATTTCGTTGATCGGGCAGGATTTCACGCCTTGGTGGATGAGGGTGCGTTTATTGAGTGGGCCGGGGTGTTTGGCAATTTCTACGGCACCAGCGCGCATGCCGTGCAGGATGAGCTGAGGCAGGGGCGTGACGTGATTCTGGAGATCGACTGGCAGGGTGCCCGCCAGGTGAGAGTCCATATGCCCGAAGCGATCAGTATCTTTATTTTGCCGCCCAGCCGGGAGTCCCTGCGCGAGCGACTGGCCGGCCGTGGCCAGGACAGCCCGGACACCATCGCTCAGCGTATGGCCGCGGCGCGGAACGAAGCCTCGCACTGGGCCGAGTACGACTATCTGCTGGTGAATGACGAATTCGGTGCCGCATTGGCTGATCTACAGGCCGTTGTTCGGGCGCGGCGCTTGCGCAGGGTGGTCCAGGGCGAACGCCATCGGCCTCTGCTCGAAAGTCTGTTACTCGAGGGCGTTAGCGCGGTAAACTAACGGGTCAACCAAATCTAGGAGACATTCATGGCCCGCATTACCGTCGAGGATTGTCTCGACAACGTAGGAAACCGTTTCGACCTGGTGCTCGCCGCTGCCAAGCGCGCCCGGTCGTTGGCCATGGGCGCCGAGCCACTGGTGGAGATCGATAACGACAAGCCGACGGTGATCGCCCTACGGGAAATCGCCGAAGGCGTTTATGATCCGTCGGCGGTCAGCCCGGCCCCGGAGCTAGCCGAGGAGGGTCTGGACGAGGACGGCCAGGCCGTTCTCTAGAGGGTCGCTGCGGGGCATACCCGTGGACAACTGCCATGGCTATTGCCTCTGTTGAAGTCGCACCGAGAGATGATGTTACCCCTCAGATCGACGAGCTCTGTGAGGTGGTCTCGTCGTATCTCGATCCCCAGCAGACCGGCCAGATCCGGGAAGCGTGCCTGTTTGGGGCCCGTGCCCATGCCGGGCAGTACCGTAAGTCCGGCGAACCCTACATCACTCACCCCATTTCCGTCGCCAAGTTGCTGGGCGAGGTTCATTTCGATCACGCCACGCTCATGGCGGCCATTCTTCACGACGTTGTAGAGGACACAGACCACAGCCTGTCGGACATTGCCCAGCGTTTTGGCGACGAAGTGGCGGCCTTGGTGGATGGTGTCACCAAACTTACCCAGATCAAATTCGGTTCCAAGCAGGAAGCGCAGGCCGAGAATTTCCAGAAAATGTTCCTGGCCATGTCCCGCGATCTGCGGGTCCTCATGGTCAAGTTGGCTGACCGTCTGCACAACATGCGCACGCTGGGCGCGCTGTCGCCGGAAAAACGTCGTCGCATCGCCCACGAGACTTTGGAAATCTATGCGCCGATTGCCGGCCGACTGGGCATGAATTATTTGCGCCTGCAACTGGAGGATCTCGGTTTCAAGGCGCTGCACCCGATTCGCTACCGGGTGCTGGCGGAGGCGGTGCGTCGGGTCCGTGGCAACCGCAAGGAGATCATCTCCCAGATCGAGAGCCGGATCAGCAACCGGTTGGCTGAAGAGGGCATTGAAGCCAAAGTCGTGGGCCGTGAGAAGCACCTCTGGGGCATTTACAAGAAAATGCGCGCCAAGCGACTTCCGTTCCGCGAGGTGTTCGACGTATATGCGTTTCGCATCGTCGTGAGCAACGTGGATACCTGTTATCGGGTGTTGGGCACCATACACAATCTCTACAAGCCCTATTTCCATCGCTTCAAGGACTACATTTCAATTCCCAAGGCCAATGGCTATCAGTCATTGCATACCGTCTTGTTCGGTCCCCATGGTGTCCCCATCGAGGCTCAGATCCGCACCCGCGACATGCACATCATGGCCGAGACCGGGGTGGCGGCCCATTGGCTGTACAAGACCGATTCGGGTGTCAGTGGACCCCAGCAACGGGCCCGAGAGTGGCTGACGCGACTGCTGGAGATGCAAAAACGTGCCGGAGACTCGGTAGAGTTTCTGGAAAACGTGAAAGTGGACCTGTTTCCCGACGAGGTCTATGTCTTTACCCCCAAGGGAAAAATCATCGAGTTGCCCAGGGGCGCGACGGCGGTGGATTTTGCCTACGCCATTCACTCCGATGTTGGCAGTCATACGGTCGCGGCCAAGGTCGATCGGCGTCTGTCGTCCCTGCGCACTCCGCTGGAGAGCGGCCAGACTGTTGAAATCATTACCGCCACAACGGCCCACCCCAATCCGGCTTGGCTTGGTTTCGTGGTCACGGCCAAGGCGCGGTCGAACATCCATCACTATTTGAAGCATCTGCAGCGAGAGGAGGCCCTGGAACTCGGGCGGCGCATGCTCGACAAGGCGCTGCTGGAGTACGACACCAGCCTCAGGGACATCGGTGAGGATCGGGTCAAGGTGCTGGTGGATAGCCACGGCGTCGAAAATCTCGACCGGGTGCTGGTCGATCTGGGACTGGGCAAGCGGTTGGCGGCCCTGGTGGCGCGACAGCTCATGGCGCCGCCCGCCGGTTCCGCTGAAACGGCCCCCGAAAAAGGCCAAGGGGAGCCGCTGATCATACGCGGAACCGAGGGCATGGTGGTCAACTTCGGCAAATGTTGCCGGCCTCTACCGGGGGACAGCATCATTGGTTTGCTGACTTCTGGGAAGGGTATCGTAGTCCACCGTTCCACCTGCCGGAACGTCCGTGACAAGGCAGCTGAAAGGCTGCTGGGAGTCATCTGGTCCGACGACATCGACGCCGAGTTTCCGGCCGAGGTGCGGCTCGATGCCAACAATCAGCGCGGCGTCCTGGCCACTGTGGCGGCAACCATTTCGGAAGCGGACTCCAACATCAGCAATGTCAGCCTGGATGAGCGTGAGGGCAATGTGACCACCATGACGTTTGTGCTTACCACCCGCAGCCGTGTGCACCTCGCACGGATTCTGCGGCGTCTGCGCAGCATCCCGCAGGTGCTGCGTATTGCGCGCACGGGCTGACCCGCGTCCGGGACTTCCCCGCCGACCCTTGGTTTTGCAGGGTGCCCGAATCTGGTTCCCGCAGTCGACCGATGGTACCTTTGGCGGCCACGAGCACGAGGAGGTCCGGTATGGCGCGCGAAATCGTTCACACCGACCGGGTGCCCAAGGCGATCGGAACCTACTCCCAGGCAGTCAAGGTGGGCGACACCGTTAACCTTTCGGGACAGATCCCTTTGCTACCCGAATCCATGGAGTTGGTGAGCCACGCGTTCGAGGCGCAGGCGCATCAGGTGTTCACAAATCTGGCAGCGGTTTGCGAAGCGGCCGGCGGCACCTTGGCCCATGTGGTAAAGCGCAATGTGTCTATGACCGACCTGAGCCACTTCCCGATGGTCAACCGGGGCATGGCGGAGCATTTCTCCGAGCCGTATCCGGCGCGGGCAGCGGTGGGCGCCAATCAGTTGCCCAAGGGTGCGCAGCTCGAGATCGACGGTGTTCTGGTGCTTTAGTGGGCTCCGATGCAAAGGCGGGGATCGCTGTGGCGGTATGAGTTTCGGACCGGGTTCGGAGGCAATTTTTCGTTGGGCCAGCCGCTCGCTGTGAACACCTCCCCACCTGTGCAGTCTCTGCAGCAGCGTCCCCTGACCGATCTGCGTGGTGTCGGAGATCGGGTCGCGGAACGCTTCGCCAGGCTTGGCGTAGGCACCGTGGCCGACCTGTTGTTTCACCTTCCGAACCGATACCAGGACCGGACGCGGATCCGGCCCATCGGCAGCCTGCGTCCCGGGGATGAAGGTGTGGTGGAGGGCATGGTTCAGGTCACCGAGGTGGTGCATGGCCGTCGTCGGATGTTGCTTGCCCGCATTGCCGATGGCAGCGGTCTGCTGACCCTCCGCTTTTTTCATTTCAACATCGCCCTGGCCGACAATCTGGCACGCGGTTCGCGGATCCGTTGCTTTGGCGAAGTCCGGGCCGGGTACAACGGAATGGAGATGGTGCATCCGGAATTCCGCGTACACAAAGCCGGTGGCCAGGCGCCGTTGGAGGATCGGCTCACACCCGTTTACCCAATCTGTGAGGGCGTCAATCAGCCGCTGTTACGGCGTTTGCTCGGGCAGGCGCTTACCCTCTTGAGCGAGCAGGGAGAGGCTGCCCTCGAGGACTATGTCCCGTTGGGTATGCGCGACCGCTACCGGTTGCCGCCGTTGGCGGATTCCATCCGTTTCCTGCACCAGCCGCCGCCGGACACCGATTTGGCTTCATTGCGCGACGGCACCCACCCCTGTCGCGTCCGATTGGCGTTCGAAGAGCTTTTGGCCCACAACTTAAGCCTGCGCCATCTTCGGCAACAGGTGCAGTCGAATCCGGCCCCGAGTCTGGAGCCTGGTGGTGCACTGCTGGATCGTTTTCTGTCTCAGCTACCGTTCAAACCCACTGCTGCCCAGAGTCGCGTCATCCACGAAATCCGGCATGATCTGCTCCGCCCATGGCCGATGATGCGTTTGCTTCAGGGTGACGTGGGATCCGGCAAGACAGTGGTTGCCGCCGCCGCCGCTATGATCGCGGTGGAAAGCGGCTATCAGGTTGCGATCATGGCCCCCACCGAGTTGCTGGCCGAACAGCATCTGCAGAGTTTCCGGGCCTGGCTTGACCCACTGGGCATTACCATCGGCTGGATCGCGGGCAGCCTCAAGGGCAAACGGCGGAACGAAACGCTGGCGCGCCTGGACGAGGGCGAGATTCAGATTGCGGTCGGGACCCATGCGCTGTTTCAGGAGGATGTCCTGTTCCACCGGCTTGCTCTGGTGGTGGTGGACGAGCAACACCGTTTCGGTGTGCACCAGCGCCTGACCCTGCGGGAGAAGAGCCGCGCCAGCGGGCATTTCGCACACCAGCTCATTATGACGGCGACACCCATTCCGCGCACCTTGGCAATGACCGCCTACGCCGATCTGGATCGCTCAACCATCGATGAGCTGCCACCGGGGCGCACGCCGGTCAACACGGTGGTCCTGGCCGACAGTCGCCGTGACCGTGTCATTCAGCGGGTGCGGGCGGCCTGCGCTGCGGGTCGCCAGGCCTACTGGGTGTGTACCTTGATCGAGGAGTCCGAGGCGCTGCAATGCCAAGCCGCGGAAGATGCGGCCGCCGAGCTGACGGCGGAACTGTCGGATCTGAGGATCGGCCTGGTGCATGGGCGTATGAAGTCGGCGGAGAAGGAGTCGGGCATGGCCGCGTTCAAAGCGGGCGCCATAGACCTGCTGGTGGCTACAACCGTGATCGAGGTCGGAGTCGACGTACCCAATGCCAGTCTTATGATCATCGAAAACGCCGAGCGACTTGGGCTTGCCCAGTTGCACCAGCTGCGCGGGCGGGTCGGGCGCGGTTCCACCGAAAGCCACTGTCTGCTGATGTACCATGGTCCTCTGTCGGATAATGCCCGCGCCCGCCTTGAAGTTTTGCGGGACACCAACAACGGCTTCGAGATTGCCGAGCGTGATCTGGAAATACGAGGTCCGGGTGAGCTGCTGGGTACCCGACAGACCGGAATGTTGCAGTTTCGCATTGCCGACATGATGCGTGATCGGAAACTGTTGCAGGACATAGAGCAGGCGGCAGATGAGCTGCTGACACAATCGCCCCGGCGCGTACAGGCATTGATCGGCCGCTGGGTCGGTGACAAGCAGGGTTACGGTGGTGTGTGATTGCGACGGTAACTGCTTGTGCGGCATGGGATTGGAATGAGAAACGAGAGAGCTTCGACACTGGCGCTGACGGATCGCTTGCAGAACTATGCGCAGCTTATGCGCCTGGATCGACCGATCGGGACGTTTCTGCTCTTATGGCCCACCCTCTGGGCAATCTGGGTCGCCGCCGCAGGACGCCCCAGCATCGAAGTGCTGATCGTGTTCGTCCTCGGCGTTTTCATCATGCGTTCCGCCGGTTGCGTCATCAATGATTATGCGGACCGGGAGTTTGACCCCCATGTAAAAAGGACTCGGAATCGGCCTCTGGCAGCGGGCCGCGTCCAGCCCCGCGAGGCTGTTCTATTGTTCACCGCCCTGTGTGGTCTTGCCTTCATGCTCGTTCTGACCATGAACAGGTTGACCATACTGCTGTCTCTGGTGGGCGTTGTCCTGGCCGCCACCTACCCGTTCATGAAGCGCTTTCACCATCTGCCCCAGGCCCACCTGGGCGCGGCGTTCAGTTGGGCGGTGCCCATGGCCTTTGCTGCAGAGACCGGCAGCCTGCCGCCCGTCTGCTGGCTGTTGTTCGCCATCAACCTGCTTTGGACCGTGGTCTACGACACCTTGTACGCGATGGTGGACCGCGAGGACGACCTGCGTATCGGCTTGCGTTCCACCGCCATCCTGTTTGGGGATCTCGACCGGCTGGTTGTTGCGGTAATGCAGCTGCTGGTGCTGGCGGGTCTTTACCTGATGGGCCTGCAGGCGGACCTGGGCTGGATTTACCGATTCGCCCTGGTCTGGGTGGCCGGGCTCATGCTTTACCAGCAGGTACTCATTCGTCAGCGCGATGAGCAAAAATGTTTCAAAGCCTTTCTCAACAACAACTGGCTCGGCATGGTGGTGTTCCTGGGCATCGTGGTTGACTACTGGGCACGACCCATCTGAAACGACGTCAAAACGTCACTCATTTCGCCGGTGGGGCCGATGTATCCCCATGCGACGCGTCCCATCGTGCTGAATCGGTCGGGTCGTGCCCGATCAGCCAGGCCGGGAACTCGGAAGCCGCGAGCGGGGGCGCTATGAAGTTGCCCTGTGCACGATCACAGCCAAATTCTTTCAGCAGGCGGTACTCGCCGGCATTGTCCACCCCCTCCGCCACCACCTCCAGGCCCAGGTTGTGGGCCAGGTCGATGGTGGAGCGCACTATCGCCGTATTGCCCTTGTCCGTTCTGCCGATGCCATGCACAAATGATCGATCCAGCTTCAAGGTGCTGACCGGGAGGTTCTTGAGATAGGCCAGCGACGAGTATCCCGTTCCAAAGTCGTCAATGGCCAGTTGTATCCCCAGGGTCTTGAAATAGAGCATGGTCGCTATCGCACGGTCCACATCCTGCATCAGAGTGGTTTCCGTGATTTCGAACTCAACCAGCCCCGGTTCCACGCCGGACTCGTCCAGCACCCGGTGCACCGAATCGATCAGGGCCGGATCATTGAACTGACGGCCCGACAGGTTGACCGATATCCTCAACGCTGCCATGCCGGCGGCGCGCCAGGTCTGAACCTGCTGAAGCGTCTCGGCCAGCAGCCACTCGCCGGTGGACAGGATCAGGCCGGATTCCTCCATCAGTGGAATAAATTCCTTGGGTGGCACCAGTCCATGCCCGGGGCGGTCCCAACGCATTAACACCTCCGCGCCGTCGGGTCGCCCGCTCTGCAGATCCACCTGCGGCTGAAAGCGAAGTTTGAGCTCCTTGTTGCCCAGGGCCTGATGGAGCGCCGCTTCAGTGGCAAGGCGCTCCATGGCTCGAACGTTCATGTCGCTGCGATAGTACTGGAAGGTATTGCCGCCAAACTCCTTGGCCCGGTACATGGCGACGCCGGCACTGCGCAGCAGCTCCTCCGGTCCAGCTTCATCGGTCGGATACATAGCCATGCCGATGCTGGCGGTAAGATACAGTTCATGCTCGCGCACTCTGAACGGTTCTGCCAAGGCGCCCAGGATGCCGCGTGCTGTCCTCGCCAGATCCTCCGCGTGCTGAAGCCTGGGCAGCAGCACCAGAAACTCATCGCCTCCCCGATGGGACAGTGTGGTCAGGGCTTCCTGGTGTTCCTGCAGTCGCTGTGCGATTCCACGCAACAGGCGATCCCCTGTTTCGTGGCCCAGGGTGCGGTTGATTTCGCGAAACCGGTCAATGTCAACGAACAGAATGCCCAGCAGATGGTTTTGGTCGCGGGCTTCCAGCATCGATTGCTGGAGCCGGTCCCGAAACAGCACCCGGTTGGGCAGGCCGGTCAAGCTCTCGTAGTGGTTCAGGTAGGCCAGCCGATCCTCGATTCTGCGACGTTCGGTGATGTCCTGGGCCACGCCAAACATCTCGCAGGGTCGCCCGTCTGCGTTCAGCACCTGCTCCGCAAGCACCGCCAGCATGTGTTCGTCTCCATTACCCAACGCGATCCGGAACTCCAGATGCTGTGCCTCTCCGTGGTCGTTGATTCGATCCAAATGCTGTTGAACCAGGGTCCGATCGGCCGGATGAAGTCGCTCGTGCACCTGAGCGACCGTCAGCGACGTATCGGCTTCCAGGTTGAACATCGCGCACAATTCATCCGACAGGTAGATCGCCCCGCTTTCATAGACATAGCGCCAATGGCCCAGGCGAGCAAGACTCATAGCGTGCCGCAAGCGAGATTGGCTGGTGCGCAGGCGCTTGGACACGGCGCTGCTGCGCAGAGCATAACGGATACGATGGGCCAGCAGGACCCAATTGATCGGCTTGGTGATGAAATCGGTGGCGCCGGTGTCGAAAGCACGCTCGGCGGACTCGGCGCTGGTCAGGGAGGTCAGCATCAGGATCGGCACGTCGCCGCCTGGATCAAGGTCGCGCATGGCGCGGCAGGCGTCGAAGCCATCGACAACCGGCATCAGCGCGTCCAACAGGACGATGTCCGGTCTCATGCTTTTGAATAACAGTACGGCATGATCGCCGTCGTCCGCCCCATAGACCTCGAACCCTTCCAGCTCGAGAACGGTTGCCGCCATCTGACGAATGTCCCGGTCATCATCGACGATCAGCACCCGCTGAATCTGCCTGCGTGTGTAGATGGCGTCCATTTTCCAGTCCTTGCTTGAACGGCGGTGGGTCGGTGGAGGCGCGGTCCGTCGTGCGCCGTAGCATCTGACTCAGTGTAGTTCAGCAGAGGCGGGTCGGAAGGGTATCGCGGAAAACCGCATCCGCAGGCGCCCGGGGGTACCTTGCTCGGTGTGGTTTGGGCGAACTGCAACCTGTCCCATGGCCCAAGGAGCCTCTGACTTGTTCTGGACGAAGCAGATTGGAGGGTGAAATGTGCAGATTCAAGGCGCAGATCGCAGGTAATAGTTGTTCTGTTGCCAGGATCTGCAACGATGAAGCTGGGCATTTCGGTCCCAAGATGCGCGTTCACCAGTAGCTCGGAGGCTCCCTGAGGGTCAGCCTAGCCGAGGGCTTCCAAACGTCAGTTAGAGCCCGACGCCGTAGCGGGGCACGCTGGTCATGAGCGGTTCCCGAAGCTGAAGGGCCAGTTGCGCTGGATCCTGCGGTTTACCGATGTAGAAGCCCTGGGCCATATCGCAGCGAAGGCCGACCAGCATGGCGTAGGTGTGCTCGTCCTCGACCCCCTCGGCCATCACCTTAAAACCAAGATTACGGGCCAGATCGATGGCGGCTCTCACGATGCCCATGTGGTCGTTGTTCCGGGTCATGGTGCCGACGAAGGAGCGGTCTATCTTCAGCGTATGGATCGGCAGATTCTGCAGGTCGGCCAAAGACGAGTAGCCGGTACCGAAGTCGTCCACCGTAAATTGAACACCGATTTCACAGAGCTGGTTCATGGTGGCCAGCGCCGCGGGCACATCCTGCATGATGATGCTTTCGCTGATCTCGAAACAAAGCCGGTCCGCCGAGAATCCGGTTTTGTCGAGTACGCGCTCAACGCTGCGGAGAAAACTGGGATCGTTGAATTGTCGTCCCGACAGGTTGACCGCGGCGCGGGGCGACACCAGACCGGCCGTGCCCCAGGCCTGGATCTGCTGACAGGTGCGCATCAGAACCCACTCGCCCACCGGGAGCATCATTCCCGTGTCCTCCAACAGGCGCACAAACGCAGCCGGCGAAACCGGTCCCAGGTCCGGGTGCGTCCATCTCAGCAGGGACTCGGCGCCGTGAATTTCTCCGTTCCCCAGGTCGACCTGGGGCTGATAGTGCAGTCTGAATTCCTCGCGCTCAAACGCGCGATTGAGCGAGCGCTCCGCCGAAAGGCGTTCCAGCGCCCGGACGTTCATGTCGGACGTATAGTAGTGATACCGGTTTCCGCCGAGTTCCTTGGCCCGATACATGGCCATATCGGCGTTCTTCAGCAGCAGGTCCGCGTCGCTGCCGTCAGACGGGTAGACCGATACGCCGATGCTGGTGGTGACATGGAGTTCGTGATCGCCCACCAGAACGGGCCACACGAAGGCATCGATGATTTTACTCAGTACCTTGGCCGAGTCCTCCGGGTGGGCCATATCGGTAATCAGCACGGTGAATTCGTCGCCGCTCCGCCGCGCCACGGTGTCGGTCCCGCGCACGCAATCCTGCAGGCGCTCAGCCACGGCCTTGATCACCCGATCGCCCGTTTCGTGACCCAGGGTGTCGTTGATGCTCTTGAACCGATCGACATCCACAAAGGCCACGGCCACCAGCTTCTTCGACCGCTGCGCACCCACCATGGCTTTCCCGAGGCGATCTCGAAACACAAGGCGATTGGGTAGCCCGGTGAGGCTGTCGAAATGCGCCAGCTGGGTCAGGTGGCGTTCCATCTGCCGCCGCTCCGTGACCTCCTGGGCCACCCCGTAGACAAACTCCGCTTTGCCCTGCCCCGATCGTTGCAGGCCCATACGTGCGGATATAACCCGTTCGCTGCCGCCAGGCGGGGTTACCCTGAGTTCGAGGCTGTTCTTGGTACCGTGCAAAAAGATCTGCGCCACGCTCCGGCGCAGGGCGGATCGGTCGGCGGGGTCGACCATATCAAGAAACGTCCCAAGGCCGGGTGGCGCACCTTGGGGCAGACCGATCACATGAAACATTTCCTCCGACCAGATCACCTTTCCGCTTTTGAGCTCGTAGCGCCATCGGCCCAGTTGGGCCAGATGTTGGGCGCGGCGAAGTTGATCCCGATCGGACTGAATGCACTGACTTCTTTTCTGTGCCCGCAGCACATAGCGCAGATGTTCCGGGACCAGGTGCCATTGCACGGGTTTGGTGAGGAAGTCGGTGGCGCCCGCATCAAAGGCCGAATCGAGAGCCCCCGGATCACGCCCCGGCACCATAATCAGAATTGGAAGCGAAGCACCCCGCGTATCCTGCCGAAAACGCCGGCAGAGTTCGAACCCGGCCCCGGACTCCAGATCGGCATCGATCAGAATCGCATCCGGTGTCTCACATTCGAACGCCGCCAGCGCAGCGTGCATGCTGTCGGTCTCGATTACGCGATAATGGTCCGCCGCCAGCAGCGCACGCAAACGCTCCCGGGTCTGATCTTCGGCCACGGCCGCCAGCACCGTGGCGCCCGAGATTTGATTAACGTCCCCGGTCATTGAATCGTTCCGGGGTCGACCGGCCGCAGCGCATGGGACAGTGCGCAAGAACCCCGCCGTGACCGCTCATACCCATCCGACAAACTGCAATGAGGGTCCAGGGAGCGCTGTTCGCAGGTGCGCTGAAAAGCGGCAGCCAGCGCGCAACGGCTGCTTGCCTCGCTTCGACCACGCTTCCGGTTCCGTTTGCGCGGGACACGACATAGTGTAGATCGGTTCGGATCCGGGCAACTTCAGGGCGAAACGCGATTTGTGCCATTCGATCAAGCCTTTCTTGAGTCTCTGCGGGCCCAAATCGGACGCACAGTCGACCTCGTCCTCGCCGCGCTCCGGTTCCACTGCTATCGGTTTATATGCAGAGAGTGCATCGAGACCAGCGACGGACTTGTTCTTGTCCTTAAAGGCGGGGGTCTGATTGACTCAGGGCGTCTGAGCCTCGTATCTCGACCAATTGTCCGTCGCTGTGCCAGAGCAAAAGCAAGTCCGATGCCAGTGCGCGTTCATGGGCGCGCACTTCATCGCTGCGATCGGACGTATCAAGCAACCCGGGGACGCATCTGCCTGCGCGCCTCGCGTGTCGAACAAGCCCTCTTGAGACACCACAACGTCATGCCGGTCATTCAGTTTGGACGGCGCTACGACGCACCGCAACGTTCTCCGTCAAAGCAGTGCCAGTATCAGCGGTAAGGTAATGATGGTCAGGAGGGTTTGCGCCGTAACGATGGCCGCCACCAGTGTTTCGTCTCCCCCCATCTGCCGCGCCAGCACATAGGCCGTAGGGGCCCCGGGAAGCGCTGCGAACAGCACCAGCACACCGGTTTCCAGGGGGTTGAGTCCCACCCATGCCGCCGCCGTTGCCGCGCAGGCTGGAAGCACCATCAGTTTCAACAGGCACACCACGGCCAGGATCCCGCTCCGACGCACGGCAATAGCGGGCTTGAGTCCGGCGCCGACGCAAAGGAGTCCCAGGGGCAGCGCGGCCCCTGACAGCGCTTGAAGCAATCCCTCGGTCCCGGGTGGCAGTCCAAATCCGCCGAGGTTTAGGGCGATCCCCGTCCCGCAAGCCAGAATCAGAGGGTTTCGCAACAGTGCGCTGGCAATTCCTCTGGCCGCAACCCTCGAACCTGCGAACCACGCCAGAACGAGTACGCTCAGAACGTTGACCAGCGGAATCAAAAACGCAATGAGCAGTGCGGCGGCATCCAGGCCGTCGAGCCCGAACACCGATGCCGAGGCGGCCAGACCCACGTAGGTATTGAAGCGGATACTCCCCTGAAACACGGAGCTGAATCCAGGTCCGTCGACCGGGAACGCTCGCCGGCCCAGCAGCAACGCAATGCCCATTCCCAGGGTGCAAGCCAACCCGACCGACAGATAACCGATCCGGTCCTGGCCCAGCATGGTGGCGCCGGCCAGACGGGTAATCAGCATGGCGGGAAACAGGCAGAAATACGTCAAGCGTTCCGCACCGGACCAGAACGCATCGTCGGTCAGAAAGGTGCGTCGCAGGCCGTAACCCAACGCGATCAGGACAAACACCGGACCCAGGGCATTCAGGATCGAGCTCATGGCGCTCATTGCGTCCGCCGCCCAGTTTCTACGATATGTTCGCTCAAGCCATCGTCTCTTGCCGGAAGATGGCCATCCGCTTGGCCCACCGCGTTCCCGGATGGTCCTCAATATAGGCTGATCCGGACAACGCGATTTCACGTTGCGGCAACTTTGCCCGCCTCTGTGGGCCCATAGTTGACTATAGTTAAACCCGGTGTCTTGCGCTTGGCGTGTGATGCGAGCAGCGTTGAGTGGGTCCTTGCTGCGGCAATGCACCATAAAAATCCACAATGTGGAAAATATGTTCCCATTCATTTTATAATGCGGCGCATTGCGAAAAATGATGCCGCAGCAATACCATCAGATATTGGGGGCGCCCGGGTTGCCCACATCCATCCGGATCCGGGCGAGTCACAGCCACACGTCTACTCACGAGGTAGATCATGTCGATCGAAAGTTACAAGGATCTGGATCCGCAGGAGACCCAGGAGTGGGTCGAATCACTTGAGGCAGTGATCGAGCGGGAGGGGCCCGAGCGCGCCCACTTCATACTCGATAAGCTGTGCGATTACGCGCACCAGACCGGTACCGAGGTTCCGTATAGCGCAACCACCGCCTACATCAATACGATCCCGCCGGAACTGGAGGCCAGATCACCGGGTGACCACGATCTGGAATGGAAGCTGCGGTCCATTATCCGTTGGAACGCCATGGCCATGGTGGTCCGCGCCAACCGCAAGCCAGCCGAACCCGGCGGACACATCGCCAGCTTCGCATCGGCCGCGACCTTGTACGACGTGGGTTTCAACCATTTCTGGCGCGCGCCCAGCGAAGACCACGGCGGTGACATGGTCTACATCCAGGGCCATTCCGCGCCGGGGATTTATGCCCGAGCGTATCTGGAAGGCCGGGTCACGGAAGAGCAGCTCGAACGCTATCGCCGCGAGGTGGGGGGTGAGGGGCTGCCCTCCTATCCCCATCCCTGGCTGATGCCCGATTTCTGGCAGTTTCCAACGGTGTCCATGGGCCTGGGGCCGCTGATGGCCATATACCAGGCGCGCTTCATGCGCTACATGGAGCACCGGGAACTGATCCCGACCCAGAACCGCAAGGTGTGGGCCTTCATGGGTGACGGTGAGATGGACGAGCCCGAGTCCATGGGCGCCATCGGGCTTGCATCCAGGGAGAAGCTGGACAACCTGGTTTTTGTGATCAACTGCAATCTGCAGCGTCTCGACGGCCCGGTGCGCGGCAACGGGAAAATCATTCAGGAACTGGAGGGCGAGTTCCGGGGCGCCGGCTGGAACGTCATCAAGGTGATCTGGGGCTCCTATTGGGATCCGTTACTGGCCAAGGACAAACTCGGCCTATTGCGCAAGCGCATGGAAGAGTGCATCGACGGCGAGTACCAGAATTTCAAGTTCAAGGGTGGCGCCTACACCCGCGCGCATTTCTTCGGCAAGTACCCGGAACTGCGTGACATGGTGGCCAACCTGTCGGACGAAGACATCTGGCGCCTGAACCGGGGCGGTCATGACCCCCACAAGATTTTCGCCGCCTACTCGGCGGCCATGAAATCCGATGGCAAACCCACCGTGATCCTGGCCAAGACGGTCAAGGGCTATGGCATGGGTGAGGCCGGTGAGGCGCAGAACATCACCCATCAGCAAAAGAAGATCAGCGCCGAAGAGTTGAGGATCTTCCGCGACCGCTTCCATATCCCGATACCGGACGATCAGGTGGCCGATGCGCCCTATTACAAGCCGCCGGAAGACTCGCCGGAAATGAAATATCTGCACGAGCGGCGTGCGGCGCTGGGCGGTTATCTGCCGGCACGGCGGCTCAAGGGCGACAGCTTGGCAACGCCGCCGTTGGATAAATTCGACCTGCTGCTCAAGGACAGCGGCGAACGCACCATGTCCAGCACCATGGCGGTGGTTCGGGTGTTGTCCACCCTGGCCCGGGACAAGACCATCGGGCCTCGACTGGTGCCCATTGTGGCGGACGAAGCCCGCACCTTCGGCATGGAGGGCATGTTCCGGCAGATAGGCATCTACGCCCATGAAGGCCAGCTCTACGAGCCCATGGATGCCGACCAGATCATGCCCTACCGGGAAGACAAGAAAGGGCAGATCCTGCAGGAGGGGATCAACGAGGCCGGCGCCATGTCGTCCTGGATCGCCGCCGCCACCTCCTACAGCAACCACGGTGTGACCATGATCCCGGTCTACATCTTCTACTCCATGTTCGGTTTTCAGAGGATCGGTGATCTTGCCTGGGCTGCGGGGGACATGCAGGCCCGGGGTTTCCTCATTGGCGGGACGTCGGGCCGAACCACCCTGAACGGGGAGGGACTGCAGCACGAAGACGGCCACAGCCAGTTGCAGGCCTCATTTATCCCCAACTGCGTTTCCTACGATCCGACCTTCGCCTATGAAGTTGCGGTGATTTTTCGTGACGGCATGCGGCGCATGTTCGATGAGCAGGAGAACGTTTTCTATTACATCACCACCCTCAACGAAAACTACCCGCAGCCGGCCATGCCCGAGGGTGCCGAGGAGGGCATCATCAAGGGGCTCTATGCCTTCAGCAAAGCCGATGGCAAGGGTGCTCATCGGGTGCAGTTGTTGGGCTGCGGTTCCATCCTCCGTGAAGTGATTGCGGCGGCGGACCTGCTCAAGCAGGACTGGAAGGTGGATGCTGACGTGTGGAGCGCCCCCAGCTTCAACGAACTGCACCGCAACGGTGAGGACGTTCAGCGCTGGAACATGCTCAACCCCGGCAAGAAACCCCGCGTGCCTTACGTGACCGAGTGCCTGCAGCAGGTCGATGCGCCGGTGATCGCCTCCACCGACTACGTCAAGCTCTTCGCCGAGCAGATCCGCCCGTTCATATCGGGAACCTTCCGCGTGCTCGGCACGGACGGCTTTGGCCGCAGCGACAGTCGGCCCGCGTTGCGCAATCACTTCGAGGTGGATCGGTACTACATCACCGTTGCCGCCCTCGACACGCTGGCTGAGGAGGGCAAGATCGATCGCAGACAGGTGGCCAAGGCCATCAAGAAGTATGAGATCGACACCCAACGCCCCAATCCCCTGTTGGCCTGAGCCCATAGTGGCCGTGGAGGGGTGCCTTGGCGCGCCCCTCCCGCTCGGAACCGAATGCTGGAGGACGACCCGTGGCAACGATTCAAGATGTGCTGGTGCCCGACATCGGTGATTTTTCCGATGTGGATGTGATCGAGGTATTGGTCGCACCGGGAGACCAGGTAAACGAGGAAGACTCGCTCATCACCCTGGAGAGCGACAAGGCGAGTATGGATATCCCCTCGCCCATGAGTGGAACCGTCAAGGAAGTGCTGATCAACCCGGGCGACAAGGTGTCGGAAGGCAGCCTGATCGTGCGCCTGGAGGCCGGCAATGGCGCCGCAGCGGAGGCGGCACCCACGCCCCCGCCGGCCCCGCCCGGAGGGGGCGAGCAGGAAATTGCGGTGCCCGACATCGGTGATTTTTCCGATGTGGATGTGATCGAGGTTCATGTGGCGGTCGGCGACACGGTGGCGGTGGATGATTCGCTGATCACCCTGGAAAGCGACAAAGCCTCCATGGACATACCGGCCCCGGTGGCCGGTGTGATCAAGGACATCAAGATTGCAGTCGGCGACAAAGTCTCCCAGGGGACGCCGCTGGCGGTGGTGGAACTGGCGGGCGGTGGAACCAAGCCGCCACCCGCGGCCGCCGCCGAATCGCCCAAGGCGCCGCCTGAACCAGAGCGCACCGGACCCGCGCCGGAGGTGGCGACGCCACCGCCACCACCACCCAGCCGGCAACCGCCGGTTCCGCCCGTAACCAAAGTAGATGAAGCGGGTTTTTCCAAAGCCCATGCCTCGCCCGCGGTGCGCAGCTTTGCCCGGGAGTTGGGCGTTGATCTGGGTCGGGTCACAGGCTCCGGTCGCAAGAGCCGAATCACCAAGGCCGATGTTCAGTCATTTGTGAAGCAGGTGATGTCAGGTCAGGCAGCGGCCCCTGCCGGGGCGGCCGCACCCGAGGGGGGCGCCGGCATTCCGCCCATACCGGCGGTGGATTTCACCAAGTTCGGCGAGATCGAAACCAAAGACCTGCCGCGCATCAAAAAGATCTCGGGCGCGCATCTGCACCGCTGCTGGCTCAACATTCCCATGGTCACCCACCATGACGAGGCCGACATCACCGATCTGGAGAACTTCCGCAACTCACTCAAGGCGGAAGCGGAGAAGCGCGGTGTTCGGGTCACGGCCCTGACCTTCATCATGAAGGCCGTGGTGGGGGCTTTGAAGGCGTTCCCGGATTTCAACGCCTCTCTGTCGTCCGACGGGCAAAGCCTGATCTACAAGAAGTACTACCACGTGGGTGTCGCCGTGGACACGCCCAACGGCCTGGTGGTGCCGGTGTTTCGCGACGTGGATCAGAAGCCGATTTACGATCTGGCCGCCGAGATGGCCGAGGTCAGCAAACGGGCCCGGGACGGTAAGCTGACCCCCACCGAAATGCAGGGCGGATGCATCAGCATCTCAAGCCTGGGCGGCATCGGCGGCACCGCGTTCACACCTTTGGTCAATGCGCCAGAAGTGGCGATACTGGGTGTGTGCCGTTCGCGCATGACGCCGGTGTGGAACGGATCGGAGTTTGTGCCACGGCTGATGCTGCCACTGGACCTGACCTACGACCACCGCGTCATCGACGGGGCATCCGCCGCCCGTTTCGTGGCCTATTTGACCAAGGTGCTGGCCGACATGCGCCGGCTGTTGCTGTGAAGGGAGAGCGCAGATGAGCAATCTCGTGGAAGTGCGCGTCCCGGACATCGGTGACTTCAGCGATGTGGACGTGATCGAAGTGCATGCCGCCGCCGGCGACACCATCGCGGCGGAGGAGGCCCTGCTTACCCTGGAGAGCGACAAGGCCTCCATGGATGTGCCCTCGCCGGTCGCCGGCACCGTAAAGGAGATGAAGATCGCCGTCGGCGACAAGGTGTCCGAGGGCACCTTGATTCTGATGATGGAATCTTCCGAAGCTGCCCCGGCGGAGGCGCCGGTGGAATCCGCGCCCAAGGTCGATGCCGCCGTCGAAGCGGCGCCCGCCACTGCCCCCAGCGTCGCCGCCGGCAGTTTCGGCGGCAGCGCGGACGTCGAGTGTGAAATGATGGTTCTGGGGGCGGGCCCGGGGGGCTACTCCGCCGCCTTCAGGGCCGCCGACCTGGGCATGAAGACGGTGCTGGTGGAACGCTACCCCACCTTGGGTGGTGTCTGTCTCAACGTGGGCTGTATCCCCTCCAAGGCTTTGCTGCACGCGGCCAAGGTGATGGACGAGGTGGATGCCATGGCCGCCCACGGCATCAGCTTCGGCAAGCCGAAGGTGGATGTCGACCGATTGCGCGACTGGAAGGACAGCGTGATCAAGCAACTCACCGGCGGCCTGGCCGGCATGTCCAAGCAGCGCAAGGTGCAAGTGGTTCAGGGCTTGGGTGAATTCGTCGATCCCCACCACATCGCGGTGGAAACCGCCGAGGGCAAAAAGGTGATCCGCTTTGAAAAAGCGATCATCGCCGCCGGATCGCAACCGGTGAACCTGCCCTTTATCCCGGAGGATCCCCGTATCGTGGATTCCACCGGGGC
>JAHEDQ010000276.1 GCA_024641125.1 Candidatus Competibacteraceae bacterium
GACCTGCAGACGCCTGGGCGTGCGCACCGTGGCGGTGTATTCCGAGGCCGATGCCGAAGCCCGGCATGTGAAGCTCTGTGACGAGGCCTGGCTGCTGGGTGCGGCACCGGCACGGGACAGTTATCTGCGGGGCGACAAGATCCTGGACATTGCCCGCCGCAGCGGCGCGCAGGGTATCCACCCGGGCTATGGGTTTTTGTCGGAGAATGCCGACTTTGCCCAGGCTTGTCATAGTGCCGAAACGGTGTTTATCGGGCCACCGGTCAAGGCCATCGAGGCCATGGGCTCCAAGAGCGCGGCTAAGGAAATCATGGAACGAGCCGGCGTGCCGCTGGTGCCCGGATATCACGGGAACGAGCAATCGCTCACGGTGCTGGCAGCGGCGGCCGACGAAATCGGCTATCCGGTGCTTATCAAGGCCTCGGCCGGTGGCGGCGGTAAGGGTATGCGGCGGGTGGACACCCCGGCGCACTTCGCCCGCGAACTGAGTTCAGCCCAGCGGGAAGCAAGTTCGGCCTTCGGCGATGACCGGGTACTGGTGGAAAAGTATCTGCTTGCGCCCCGCCACATCGAGGTTCAGGTGTTCGCCGACCACCACGGCCATGCGGTACATCTGTTCGAACGCGACTGTTCCATACAACGGCGGCACCAGAAGGTCATCGAAGAGGCGCCAGCCCCCGGCATGAATCCCACCATGCGGGCGCAAATGGGCGAGACGGCCCTGGCCGCCGCCCGGGCGATCGACTATGTCGGCGCGGGGACGGTGGAGTTCATAGTCGATCGCCCGGGCGGGTTTTACTTCATGGAGATGAATACCCGGCTCCAGGTCGAGCATCCCGTGACCGAAATGGTCACCGGGCAGGATCTGGTTGAGTGGCAGCTTCGGGTGGCCACCGGCGAGTCCCTGCCCTGCACGCAGGCGGCGCTGAGCATAGAGGGCCATGCTTTCGAGGCCAGGGTCTATGCCGAGGACCCGGACCGGGATTTTCTGCCTGCCACCGGAACCCTGTCCCACTATCGGCCACCGGAGGAAAGCGTCTGCGTCAGAGTGGACACCGGCGTGACCCAGGGTGACGCCGTCGGCATACACTACGATCCTATGATTGCCAAACTGGTGGTTTGGGATCGGGACCGGGACAATGCCCTGCGACGTTTGCGCAGCGCTCTGATCCAGTTTCAGGTCACGGGGGTGACCACCAACCTGGTATTTCTGTCGGCTCTGGCGAGCCACCCTGCTTTCGCTGAAGCGCGGGTGGATACGGGTTTTATCGAACGCCATCGTGCGCAGCTTTTCGGTGAGCGTATCCCGGCGGACGACCGTGTTCTGGCGGCGGCCACCCTCAGTGAACTGCTTCGCATCGACACTGCGGCGGCGGAGACGGCGGCTCGGTCAACCGATCCCTACTCCCCGTGGCACAGCTCGTCGGGATGGCGCTTAAACGGCGACAATCACCACAGCCTGGCGTTTCTGGATGGCGAGTCCACCCACTGCGTCACGGCCCACTACCGGGACGACCATTACCAGCTTGAGCTGCCAGGTGGGTCCATGCACGCGAGCGCAGTGGCTCTATCGCCAGAGTGTATACGTATCGATCTGGATGGTGTCCGCTCGACGGTCACGGTGGTGCGCGACGCCGCACAGATCACGGTGATCAGCGGCGGGCGAAACCACCGCCTGGTATTGTGCGACCCGCTGGCTCAGGGCATGAATGAGACGGTCGCCGATGACCGTGTGATCGCCCCCATGCCGGGCAGCATCATCCATGTCCCGGTTCAAGCCGGCCAAACCGTTCAAATCGGTGACCCGTTGATGGTCCTGGAGGCCATGAAAATGGAACACACGCTGTCGGCGCCCTTTGCCGGCGTGGTCGAGGAAATCCATTTCCGGATCGGTGATCAGGTGGAGGAAGGCACCGAATTGGTCACCCTGGTTCGAAGCGACAGCTGATTTTTGCCAAACAGACCGAGGATTGTGCCATGCAGCTTCCCAGCTCGGTGAGAATCGTCGACGTGGGACCCAGGGACGGCCTGCAGAACGAACCGGGCACGGTCAGCACAGCCACCAAACTGGCCCTGATCGAGCGCCTGGCGGATGCGGGGTTGACGGCGATCGAAGCAACCAGTTTCGTATCGCCGAAGTGGGTGCCGCAAATGGCCGATCACAAGGATGTCATGCGTGGCATACGGCCACGGCCCGGCGTGCGCTACCCAGTGCTGACACCAAACCTGAAAGGGTTTGAGGCAGCGTTGGCAGTCGGGGTGAAAGAAGTGGCGGTGTTTGCCGCTGCGACCGAAACCTTTTCCCACAAGAACATCAACTGCAGCGTCGCTGAAAGCCTTCGCCGATTCGAATCGATTATCGAGGCCGCCAACGCCCACGACGTTCTGGTCCGGGGCTATGTCTCTTGCGTACTGGGATGCCCTTACGAGGGTGCGGTATCAGCCGATGTGGTGGCCCGGGTGGCGTCGGAACTGTCAGACATGGGCTGCTATGAGATATCCCTCGGGGATACCATCGGCACCGGTACGCCGCTGAAAGCCGCGCGCATGGTGGAAGCCGTCTCGGCTCGGGTTCCGGTGCAGCGACTTGCGGCACATTTCCATGACACCTATGGGCAGGCGCTGGCCAATCTGCTGGCCGTGCTTCAGCTGGGCGTGTCGGTGATCGACAGCTCGGTGGCGGGCCTGGGGGGGTGCCCATATGCAAAAGGGGCAAGCGGCAATGTTGCCACCGAAGATGTGGTCTACATGTTGGACGGAATGGGGATCCACACCGGCGTGGACCTGCCCAGCCTGGTCGACACGGCCCGATTTATCTCGGCTGAACTGGGGCGGTCACCGGCATCCCGTGTGGCCACCGCATACAGACAAACAGCCGACGCTTGAGGCGCAATCCGTGTCTGGTGGTGGGATTCCGGTCGCCGGTACAATGCGCCGGCGACAAACTGAGTACAGACACCATCATGACTGACCCCCATGACGAGCCCGCATCCCCTTGTGTCGGCATCTGCCAGATCAACCCGTTGAATCAGCTGTGTGACGGTTGTTTCCGCAGCGACGATGAGGTGGCCGCGTGGTGGGACATGAGCAGCGCCAGCAAGCGAGCCCTGCTGGCGGAACTGGAGGCCCGGCGTGAGCGCGTATTCGACGATCTGTTCGAGTGACTGAGCCGCTCCCGGCTCATGGCGTTCAGCGGTTTACGACTGACCAGAACGGAGTATCCGATGGCTGAATCCAGGCTTTCGCCGGAGGCATTCCTGGAACTGGTTCAGTCCGGCGTGCCGTTCGCCCGCTATCTGCATATGTCCATGGAGAGCATGCACTACGGCCAGGTCGTCATGCGCATGGCCTACCATCCCGACACCATACGACCGGGCGGCACCATATCCGGTCCCGCGCTGATGACGCTGGCCGACTGCGCCATGTACGGCGTCGTTCTCAGCGCCATAGGTCGTGTGGAGTTGGCGGTGACCACAAACCTCAACATCAATTTTCTCCACCGCCCGGCCAAGGCCGATGTGATTGCCGAAGGCCGTCTGCTCAAGCTGGGTCGGCGCCTGGCCGTGTGCGAGATCATTTTGCATTCCGAAGCACACCATGAGCCGGTGGCCCATGTCACCGGCACCTATTCGATTCCTCCAACAAAGGACTGACGGTGGCGGCAGAACTTCCGGAATTATCGCCGCCTCTGAACGGCGTCCGCGTTCTGGACCTTACCCGCCTGCTGCCCGGCCCGCTGTGCACCCTGCACCTCGCGGACATGGGTGCGGACGTGATCAAGATCGAAGACCCTGAGCACGGGGATTACGCTCGTGATCTGTCCGGGGACGGACGGGGCGACGGCAGTTTGTTTCGGGCCCTGAACCGGAACAAGCGGGGCTTGCGTCTGAACCTGAAGTCACCCCAGGGGCCCCCGGTGTTGCGCCGACTGGCGCGCTCGTCCGACGTGGTGGTGGAAGGCTTCAGGCCGGGCGTGGTCGACCGTCTGGGCGTGGGATATGAGGCGCTGAGAGGCGAAAACCCGGCAATTGTCTATTGCGCTATCAGCGGCTACGGCCAGACCGGACCCTATCGGGATCGTGCCGGCCACGACATCAACTACTGTGGGTACGCCGGTGTGCTGGATCAGATCGGGCCAGCCGGCGGCGCACCCGTAATTCCCAATTTCCAGATCGGTGACATCGTCGGTGGCGCGCTCAGTGCCGCAATCGGGATACTCGCGGCTCTGGTCGCGGCCAGGACCCGGGGCCAGGGTCGCTATGTGGATGTTTCCATGACCGACTGCCTGCTGGCCAATGCGGTGATGCCGCTTGCGACCCTGGGTGATTCCGGCAAAGCGCCGCTGCGTGGTGAGGATTTACTGTCCGGTGGCGTCCCTTGTTATTCGGTCTACGCCACCCGTGATGGACGCTTCGTGGCCGTAGGCGCCCTGGAGCCAAAGTTCTGGCATAGGCTTTGTGATGCTTTGGAACGGCCCGACCTGCGCTCGGGACAGCTGGAAACCGGCGTTCGAGGAGACGCCGTGCGCAGGGCGCTGGCTGACATTTTTCTGACCCGTGACCGGGACGACTGGGCGGCCTATCTGGCGCCACTGGATTGCTGCGTGACGCCGGTACTTTCCGTAGCAGAGTCGTTGGGCAACGAGCAGGTCCAGCAACGCGGCCTGGTCTATGGACGGGTTGACGGCGGATCTGAGATCGGCGGCCCTATCCGTTTTGGGAATACCACTCGCCCAGCCAATACTCCGGCGCCTGAGCGGGGCCGGGATACCGACGCGATCCTGCAGGAAGCCGGGTTCTACCCGGCTGCGATAGAGCGCCTGCGCGAGGACGGGGTGATCTGAACGCAGTGGGCTCGGCATCCAGTGCACCCGTCACGATGTATCCTAATGTGCTACTCGTTCTGTCTACCGATGATGGCCCAGGGCTGATGGCCCTGGCCGGCCGCCTGAATTGTACCATCGCACAGGGTGATCGGTGTTCCGGACAG
>JAHEDQ010000084.1 GCA_024641125.1 Candidatus Competibacteraceae bacterium
CAAAGCAACCTTATACTCCCCCTGCTTGAGCGTGGCACCCCGCCCGCGATTTGCTCGGTACCCACACCCATCGAGGAGGGATAGAAAAGACATGATACGCAGAACAGGATTAATCTTGATTGTTGCCAGCCTGGGCCCGCTCGCTCAGAGCGCCGATCTTGATGCAAACGTGGCGGAGAGCCGTGCAGCGGTTAGCGCGTTCGGCCCGCGGTTGAAAACGGCGCTCCAGTCAGCCATACAATCCGGTGGCCCAGTCAACGCTATCCAAGTGTGCAATGTTCAGGCACCCGAAATCGCAGACTCGGTCTCCGAGGATAAGGGGCTGCATATCGGTCGCACCAGTCTTAAGCTCCGCAATCCCGGCAACAAGCCGGATGATTGGGAGCGACAGGTGCTGGAAGACTTCAACGCCCGCCTCGCTACAGGTGAAGACCCGGCCAAGATGGAATTCTATGAGGTCGTATCCTCCGGGTCGGGACAGATGTTTCGATACATGAAAGCCATTCCTACCGCCCAAGTCTGTCTTGCCTGCCATGGTGTCGATATCGACCCTGCGGTGGCGTCAGAGTTGGACACTCTGTACCCATCCGACCTAGCCCGCGGCTACAGCGTGGGAGATATACGGGGCGCTTTCACTGTCGAACAAAATCTCTAAGGGAGATCTGGTCAATTGCTGTGATCGTGCCGACATTCTGACGTTTTCTGCTGAACTGCGCGTCAAGCGAAGCTGGCCCAAGGCAAATAAGTGAGTTGCCAATCAGCGAGGCGCAACCCGGCACCATGGGCGCAAATGCCCAACCCCGCTGGGGTTTGGCTCACAAGGGCGCATCTGCCGCGTCTACCGGCTTGACCACGGAATGACTGTGGCGCCGCACGGCAGACCGCGCATCTGCACCCTTGTAGACCGCGAAGCCCAGCACCCGGCTTGGCCGTAGCCGCTCCTGGGCCAAGTCGGGCGCTGAAACAAGACTGCGTCAGGTCGTCGCGAGAACGGCGGCCGTGGGCCTGCCCGAACCCCGGCCCGCCCCGCCCCTCGCCAACCCAAGCGCTGCCTGCCGCAAGAGTGCGTTTGCCGTATTCTTCACCTTTTCTGATAATGCCGTCTGATCTTGAACGCCCGGTCATACATCAACGGCCTCCCGCCGGAAACCTGTCAGACTCGGGCGAAGGATGTGGCAATGAAGCGCAAGACCCGTGTCATCGTGGGCCTTTCAGGCGGTGTCGACTCGTCGGTAGCTGCCCTCCTGCTGCTGGAACAGGGTTACGATGTCCAGGGCATGTTCATGAAGAACTGGGAACAGGATGACACCGATACCCAGTGCGCGGCCGCGGCGGATCTTGACGACGCTCGACTGGTCTGCGACCAGCTGGAGATCCCACTTCACAAGGTCAACTTCTCCGACCGCTACTGGGACCGTGTTTTCTCGCATTTCCTCAGCGAAATTCGCGCTGGGCGCACTCCAAACCCCGATGTTCTGTGCAATAGCGAGATCAAGTTCCGGGCGTTTCTGGACCATGCGCGCACTCTGGGCGCGGAACTGATTGCGACCGGCCACTATGCGCGTCGAAGCACCTTGCCGAATGGGCGCGTCCAACTGCTGCGCGGCGTCGATATCCAGAAAGACCAGTCCTACTTCCTACACGGTTTGAGTCAGGAGCAGCTTCTGCCGGTCTGCTTCCCGCTGGGGGCAATGAAAAAGCCAGAGGTCCGAAAGCGCGCCCAAGCGGCCGGACTGCACACGGCCGATCGGAAAGACAGTACCGGTATCTGCTTTATCGGCGAGCGCCGCTTCAGCGAATTTCTGCAGGGATACGTGACCGCTCAGCCGGGGCCCATTGTCACCCCTAGCGGCACCCAGGTGGGCGTGCATCAGGGCCTGATGTTCTACACACTTGGCCAGCGCCAGGGTCTGGGCATCGGCGGGCAGGCCGACGGGGATGGAAGACCCTGGTTCGTCGCCGACAAACGGATGCAGGACAACAGTCTGATTGCGGTTCAGGGCGGTAATCATCCGCTGCTCTACCGTGATTCGCTCTCGGCCCGCAATCTGCATTGGGTCTCCGACGCTGCCCCCCCGTCGGGTCTGCGCCTGACGGCGAAAATCCGATATCGACAGTCGGATCAGTCATGCAGAATCCGCCGCCATGAGGCGGGCTCATGGCTGGTGGAATTCGATCAGGCGCAACGGGCCGTGACCCCCGGACAATCGGTGGTGTTTTATGATGGCGAAGTCTGCCTGGGAGGGGGCGTAATCGATACCGCCTGGAATCGGGAGGTTGAGCCGATCGCGGCCCGGCTGGAACCCGCCGACGCATGAACAACATCAGAACGGCCCGCAACCGAACCATGGCCCTGGCAGGAATCGCCCAGGCAAGCTGGTTGGTGCGGGACGTGGCCAATAACGGCCAGGCGCCGGCGGATGATCTGGAAGCCACCTTGGGATGGCTGTTCACGTTCGATGCCGATTCGGTTTCCGAGGCGCTGGGCGGCCTGGCACCCATCAGACTCGGCCTGGAGTTGGTTCGCGACCAACTCAACAGACCCGAGGATCCGAACTTCACCCGCTACGTTATTTCGCTGATACACCATGCCAGTTCGTTGCTAAAACGCCCAGATCTTCTTGAGCAGGTGCGTATCGGCCTGGAGGCCAACAAGGAGCGCCTGCACCATTTCCCCATTCTGCACCCAAACCTTTTGGCGGGTTTGGCCGATACATACTCCAATACAATCAGTACCCTGAAGCCCCGGATCATGGTCCGGGGCGATCCCAATCACCTGGCGGACCCAAATGTGGCATCCAAAGTCAGAGCGCTGCTGCTCGCCGGGGTGCGAACAGGCGTCCTATGGCAGCAGTGCGGGGGCAACCGGCTGAGTCTGCTGATTTCCCGGAGGTCTCTCATGGACAACGCCCGGGCATTGATCTCCGAAATCGCCTAAACAGCATGGGATGCGACCCGATATCGATCAACAAAGCCAATGAAAATCAACAACATTTGAGATTCTTGATCGGCCCATTGTGCACTGCAGCGCTTCACAGCCCATCCGGATCAAGTTAAACTACGGCGCCTTTGCGGGCGTATCAAACCGTCGTACGCCAGCGCACCCGCGGTCACCCGACACATCACCAGGGGTTTACCATGCTTGAAGCCTATCGCAATCATGTTGCTGAGCGCGCCGCGTTGGGCGTCGCACCCCAGCCGCTCGACGCCGAACAGACCGCTGCCTTGATCGAGCTGCTCAAGGCGCCTCCCGAGGGCGAGGGTCCGTTTCTGCTGGACCTGCTGAGCAACCGCATTCCGGCCGGCGTTGACCAGGCCGCCTACGTAAAAGCGGCCTTTCTAGCCGACGTGGCCAAGGGTGTGAGCACCACCCCGCTGATCGATCGGGTGACGGCCACCCGGCTGCTGGGCACCATGCTCGGGGGTTACAACATCCAGCCCCTGATTGCCCTGCTGGACGACAAAGACGGCGAGGTGACGCAGGCGGCCGCCGAAGCACTCAAACACACCCTGCTCATGTTCGATGCCTTCCATGACGTGAAAGACAAAATGGACGCAGGCAACGTCATGGCCAAATCGGTCATGGAGTCCTGGGCCAACGCAGAGTGGTTCCTGAGCAAGCCTGAACTGGCGAAAAAAATCACCGTTACCGTGTTCAAAGTCACCGGCGAAACCAATACGGATGACCTGTCACCGGCGCCGGATGCCTGGTCCCGCCCGGACATCCCTCTCCACGCCAACGCGATGTTGAAAATGGCACGGGACGGTATCGAACCGGATGAGCCCGGAACCTTGGGCCCGATGCGGCTGATCGAAACCCTGAAGGGCAAGGGCCACCCGCTGGCCTACGTCGGGGATGTGGTGGGCACCGGATCGTCGCGCAAATCCGCCACCAACTCGGTACTTTGGCACATGGGCGTGGATATCCCCCATGTGCCAAACAAACGCGCCGGCGGCTACTGCATCGGCGGCAAGATCGCACCCATTTTTTTCAACACCATGGAGGATGCCGGCGCACTGCCGATAGAGATGGAGGTCTCCAGCCTGAATATGGGTGACGTCGTCGAACTGTATCCTTTCGACGGGCTTGCCAAGAACGCAGAAACCGGAGAAGTGCTGGCCGAGTTTTCGCTCAAAACCGACGTATTGGTGGACGAGGTGCGCGCCGGAGGCCGCATCCCGCTGATCATAGGCCGAGGTTTAACCGAACGAGCACGGGAGGCGCTGAGCCTGGGGCCCTCGACCGTGTTCAGGCTTCCGACGGCGGCGACCGAGTCCAGCCACGGTTTCACTCTGGCACAGAAGATGGTGGGTCGTGCCTGCGGCGTCGAAGGCGTGCCACCGGGGCAGTACTGTGAGCCCAGGATGACCACTGTCGGGTCCCAGGACACCACCGGTCCCATGACCCGGGACGAGCTTAAGGATCTGGCCTGCCTGGGCTTTTCCGCCGATTTGGTGATGCAGTCGTTCTGCCACACTGCGGCCTACCCCAAACCGATCGACGTGGATACACACCACACATTGCCCGATTTCATTTCCAGCCGAGGGGGCGTTTCGCTGCGTCCAGGCGACGGGGTCATCCACTCCTGGCTAAACCGCATGCTGTTGCCCGACACGGTGGGTACCGGGGGTGACTCGCATACCCGATTCCCTATGGGCATCTCATTCCCGGCCGGCTCGGGACTGGTGGCCTTCGCTGCCGCCACCGGGGTTATGCCTCTGGACATGCCCGAGTCAGTTCTGGTTCGTTTCAAAGGCACACGGCAGCCGGGCATCACCCTGCGCGACCTGGTTCATGCCATCCCCTACTTCGCCATCAAGCAGGGGCTGCTGACGGTGGCCAAGGCGGGTAAGAAGAATATTTTCTCGGGCCGCATCCTCGAGATCGAAGGACTGGAAGATCTTACGGCCGAGCAAGCCTTCGAATTGTCCGACGCCTCCGCCGAGCGATCCGCTGCAGGCTGCAGCATCACCTTGTCGGAGGATTCCGTCAGCGAATATTTGCGGTCCAACATAACGTTATTGAAGTGGATGATCGCAAACGGCTACGAGGACAAGCGTACCCTCCAGCGACGGATCGAGGGGATGGAAAAATGGCTGGCTGAACCCAAACTGCTGCGAGCCGACGTCGATGCCGAGTACGCGGCGGTGATCGAGATCGATCTCGCGGACATCGCAGAACCCATCCTGTGTGCGCCCAACGATCCTGACGACGCGCGGCTGTTGTCCGATGTAACGGGTGATACCATAGATGAAGTGTTCATCGGATCCTGCATGACCAATATCGGTCACTTCCGCGCCGCCGGCAAGATGCTGGACGGGCATCATGACCTCCCCACCCGGCTCTGGGTCGCGCCACCCACCAAAATGGATGAGCACATTCTCACCCAGGAGGGCTACTACGCCATCTTCGGCCGGGTCGGCGCGCGCACGGAAATGCCGGGTTGCTCTCTGTGCATGGGTAATCAGGCACGGGTGCGTGACAAGGCAACCGTGGTGTCCACCTCCACCCGCAACTTCCCGAATCGTCTCGGTACCGGAGCAAATGTCTATCTGGCGTCGGCCGAGCTGGCTTCGGTGGCGGCCATACTGGGAAGACTGCCAACCGTGGCCGAGTACATGGAGGCAGCCGAGACGATTGACGCCATGGCCGACGATATCTATCGCTACATGAACTTCGACCAGATCGAAGAGTACCGGTCCATCGCCGACAAGGTGATACCCATCGCCGCCGCCTGAACGGACCTAGCACCCCCCATTTCGGGGACGTGTCACTCAATCCAGCCGCCGGACCCTGCGGGTCCGGGGGCTTTCTTTATGGGGCGTACCGCGATCGGCGCTCACGGTGACAGCTATCGTGCCTGGGTCTGCATGGGGATAGACTATGTAGAGGGATGACCTTGAGCCGCAGGAGAGTTTCATGCTCGACAGCTTCCAAACCCGACATGCGCTGAACACCCCGGAACGCCCCTATCAGATTCACAGCCTGGCCAATCTAAACCGGCGCCACCCGCTGGATCGTTTGCCCTACGCCGTCAAGTTGTTGCTGGAGAATCTGTTGCGCCACGAGGACGGCGACGCCGTCACCGAGTCCGATATTCAGGCCCTGATGGACTGGTCGGGCAAACCCCCCGCCGATCTAGAGATTGCGTTTACCCCGGCCAGGGTTCTGTTGCAGGATTTTACCGGGGTGCCTGCGGTGGTGGATCTCGCCGCCATGCGCGAAGCCGTGGCCTCCTTGGGCGGCGATCCGGCGCGGGTCAATCCCCTGTCACCAGTGGAACTGGTGATCGACCATTCGGTACAGGTTGATGCCTTCGGCCGCATGGGCGCTCTGGACTTGAACACCCGCATCGAGTTCCAACGCAACCGGGAACGCTACGCCTTTTTGCGCTGGGGGCAGCAGGCGTTTGACGATTTCCGGGTCGTTCCTCCGGGCACAGGGATCGTGCATCAGGTCAATCTCGAGTACCTGGCGCGGGTAGTATGCACCCGCAGAGCGGGGGATGATGAATGGGCCTTCCCGGACACCCTGGTCGGCACCGATTCCCACACCACCATGATCAATGGTCTTGGCATCCTGGGATGGGGCGTCGGAGGCATCGAGGCGGAGGCAGGGATGCTGGGCCAACCCTTGAGCATGTTGCTGCCGGAGGTGATCGGGTTTCGACTGCACGGGCGCCTTTCGGAAGGGGCAACCGCCACCGATCTGGTACTCACCATCACCGAACAGCTTCGGCATCACGGGGTAGTGGGCAAGTTCGTCGAGTTCTTTGGCGCGGGCTTGGCACACCTGCCTCTGTCCGACCGGGCAACCATTGCCAACATGGCACCGGAGTATGGTGCCACCTGCGGCCTTTTCCCGATCGATGGCGAGACCCTGCGCTATCTGCGCCTCACCGGTCGCAGCGATGCCGAACTCAGCCTGATCGAGCACTATGCTCGGCACCAAGGCCTTTACCAGACCCCGGACGCGACGGTGCCCCGCTACACTGATGTGCTAGAGCTGGATCTGGCCACCGTCAGCCCAAGCCTTGCTGGCCCCAAGCGTCCCCAGGACCGCTTACCGCTGAGCGGCGCCAAACAGGCCGTCCAATCCGCCCTTCACAGTACCCAGATGGAAAGGGCCGGGGCAGGCGATGAGGCACAGCTCACCTTCCAGAACGAAGGCGGCGATACCGCGGTCGACGCCGAGCCGGCCAGCCATGCCGGCGCCGTGCAAGTGGACTACGAGGGCGAGCACTTTCTGCTGCGGGACGGCGCGGTGGTGATCGCCGCCATCACCTCCTGCACCAACACCTCAAACCCCTCGGTCATGATCGCGGCCGGCCTGCTGGCCCGTAAGGCCCGACAACAGGGTCTGGGGCGCAAACCCTGGGTGAAAACCAGTCTGGCGCCCGGGTCCAAGGCGGTGACCGCGTATTTGACAGCTGCCGGTCTGCTGGAGGATCTGGAAGCCTGTGGCTTTTATCTCGTCGGCTACGGCTGCACAACCTGCATCGGCAATTCGGGCCCGCTGCCAGAGCCGGTGGCCGAGGCCATCACCCGCGGCGGGCTGATCACCGGCGCCGTGCTGTCAGGTAACCGCAACTTCGAGGGTCGCATTCACTCACAAGTCCCCCTCAACTATCTGGCTTCGCCGCCGCTGGTTGTGGCCTATGCCCTCGCCGGCACCCTGGACATCGATTTGTACTCTGACCCGCTCGGTCATGGCGGGGACGGCGCCCCGGTATTTTTCCGCGACCTATGGCCCAGCGCCCAGGAGGTGCGCGACGTAATCGAACGACATATCAGTCCGGAAACCTTTCGCACGCACTATGCGAATGTGTTTGATGGCGATGCCCGCTGGCAGGGACTGAAAACCGCCGCCACGAGCCTATATCCCTGGCAGGCGGACTCCACCTATATACGTCGCCCACCCTTTTTCGAGCACATGACGGCGGATCCGGAGCCCATCCAGGCCATCGTCGGCGCCCGGGTGCTGGCGCGTCTGGGAGACAGCGTCACGACCGACCACATCTCGCCGGCGGGTGCCATCGCCATCGGCACACCGGCGGCGGAGTACCTGCACTCACAGGGGGTTGAACCGCGCGATTTCAACTCCTACGGCTCCCGCCGCGGCAACCATGAGGTCATGGTTCGGGGCACCTTCGCCAACGTCCGGCTGAAGAATCAGTTGGCACCCGAGACCGAAGGAGGCTGGACCCGCCATCAGCCGACCAACGAGTTGATGCCCTTGTATGAGGCGGCCATGCGTTATGCCAGTGAAAACGTGCCGCTGGTGATACTGGCCGGACACGAGTATGGCAGCGGCTCTTCCCGTGACTGGGCCGCCAAGGGCCCGCTGCTCCTGGGTGTGCGGGCTGTAATAGCCGAGAGCTACGAACGCATCCACCGATCGAATCTGGTGGGCATGGGTATATTGCCGCTGGCCTTCGGGGATGGTCAGAATTCAGCGACCCTGGGACTGGATGGGACGGAAACATACGCCATAGAGGGTCTGGAGCCGGGTTTGGAACAGGTCACCGTAACAGCCACGCCGGCTGATGGTCCGTCGCGGCAGTTCAAGGTGCGGGTTCGAATTGACACGCCCCAGGAATGGGCCTACTACCAGCACGGTGGCATTCTCCGCTACGTGGTGCGGAATCTGGCGGCGGAATCCTGAGCGCACCAATGGGGGCGGGAATCCGGCCATTCACCTGGCGTCCACCAACACAATGAGAAAAACGGGAACCCAATCGATCGAGCTCAAGTCGGTAGAGCGCTATCGGCAGGATCTGAGATTCGACGTCATTCTCCGTGGCGAGCATTTGTCCCTGCGTAGCACCTGGGGTCTGTTTTCACCCAAAGCGGTGGACGAGGGCACCCGATTGCTGCTGGAACATATGACCGTGGGCGGAGCAGACCACTGTCTCGATCTCGGCTGCGGCTATGGACCCATTGGCCTCACCCTGGCGCGCTGTGCGCCGGCCGGCACAACGCTTATGGTGGACAAGGATTTTGTTGCGGTGGACTATGCGCAACGCAACATCGCGGATAACGGAATCACCAACGCGGCAGCGATGCTCAGTAATGGTTTCGACCAGATCGGCGAGCGGACATTCGACCTCATCGCCTCCAATCTGCCCGCAAAGACCGGAAAGGAGTTGTATTATCTCTACTTTGTGGATGCCCTCGCTCGGCTGCGACCGGACGGTCGTTTCTATGTGGTGGTTATTACGGGATTACGACGATTCATTGAGCGCGCTTTTCTCGAAGTCTTCGGCAACTATGAAAAGATCAAACAGGGTCGGCAGTACACGGTCGCCCTCGCCCGCAAACTCGACCCGCATCGATGAGTGAGAAAGACTTTGCCGACATCGGGGCCGCCGCATCCGAGACACTGTTGGGTCCAGACGACCCGGCCCCATTCGAAATCGTCAACGGGGACGGCGGCGCGCCTTTTGTGCTGCTGTGTGACCATGCCCACAACCGCATTCCGGCCTCCCTGGGTGCGCTGGGATTGCAAAGCGCCGATCTGGAACGCCATGTGGCCTATGATATCGGCGCCGAAGCCTGTGCCCGCTATTTGTCCGAACGATGCGACGCCATCCTGGTCAAGGCCAACTATTCGCGCCTCATCATCGACCCCAACCGCCACCCTCGTTCGCCCACATCGATACCGAAAGCCAGTGAAGACCTGGTCATACCCGGCAATCACGACCTCGGCCCCGAGGCGGTGGCGTTGCGGGAGGCGACCTTTTTCTGGCCTTACCACGAGAACGTATCTCAGGTGCTGGAGAGTTTCCGCGCTCAGAACCGTGTTCCGGCCCTGATCTCTATCCACAGTTTCACACCCGCATTTTTGGGATTCGAACGCCCTTGGCACTTGGGCATTTTATGGCACAGGGACGACCGGATACCGGGCCCGCTGATGAAACGACTCGCCGCCGAACCGGACATCTGCGTCGGTGACAACGAGCCCTATTCCGCCCGCAGTCCGGAGGGCTACAGCGTCGAAACCCATGCCGACAATCACGGCTATCCGAATGTGTTGATCGAGATCCGACAGGACTTGATCGACACGCCGTCAGGGGTGACCCATTGGTCGGCCCTGCTCGCGCGCATGCTTCACGAGATTCTCGCCGACCGCACCATTTTCAGCGTAAAGAGGTTCGATGCCCATGTCTAAGGAACCCGAATTCACGGTTGGCATCGAGGAGGAATACCTGCTGGTCGATCGCGAAAGCCTGGATCTGATCCGGGAGACACCGCCGGGTATGTTCGAGGAATGCGAGCGCCGCCTGCAGGGGCGGGTCGCGCCTGAGTTTCTCCAATGCCAGATCGAAGTGGGGACCGGAGTATGCGGTTCCATGCAGGAAGCCCGGGATGATCTGGCCCACCTCCGCGGCACCGTGGCCGAAGTGGCCGAATCCCATGGATTGGCTCTGATGGCGGCATCGACCCACCCATTTGCCGACTGGGTAGGCAAGCGTCGAACCGAGAAAGACCGATACGACACCATCGCTCAAGACCTTCAGGAAGTGGTCCGCCGGCTGATGATCTGTGGCATGCACGTCCACGTCGGCATCCCGGATGACGATCTTCGTATCGACCTGCTCGGCCAAGTGAGTTACGTGCTGCCGCACCTGTTGGCCCTCAGCACCTCATCCCCATTCTGGCAGGGCCACGACACTGGACTGAAATCTTACCGGCTCGCGGTGTGGAACGAGATGCCGCGCACCGGCTTCCCGGAGCGCTTCGACAGCCATCGGGAGTATCAGCGCCACCTGGAGGCCCTCATCCGGGCTGGCCTCATAGAGGACGGCACAAAACTGTGGTGGGATCTTCGACCCAGCGCCCGTTTTCCTACTCTGGAGATGCGCATCGCCGACGTCTGTACCCGGCTGGAAGACGCGCTGTGCGTTGCCGCCATTTACCGTTGCTGGCTGCGCATGCTCTACCGCCTGCGGATGAACAATCAACGCTGGCGCGAGTATAGGGTGATGCTGCTGAATGAGAACCGTTGGCGGGCGCAACGCTATGGTATCGACGAGGGCCTGGTGGACTTTGGACGCGGCGAAATCGTGCCCTACGGATCACTGTTGGACGACATCCTGGGACTGATCGCCGAAGACGCCGAATACCTGGCCTGCACCAAAGAGGTGGAACATGCCCGCACCATCTTGGCCCGGGGCACCAGCGCCCATTGGCAGAGCCGTACCTATCAGGCAGCCATCGCCGATGGTGCCGATCCGCCGGAGGCACTCAAAAAGGTAGTGGGGATGCTGGTGCGGGAGACCGTAGCCGATCTGCCCTGAGCAGCGGCGAACTGGAGCTCCGACCCTCCTCGCGGAATCGCCAGTGCCTCTGCCCTGAATGATGTTGAATCCAATGACCAATCCAGCGCAAGTCCCGTCTCTCGCCCCCGCACGATTGGATTACAACCCAAAATGACCCGGCACCGAAATGCCGGGTCGAAGCGAAGAGGATCTGGGGAAAGAACCACAGGTAAAACCCCTGCGGCTCCCCGCCACTTCCATGTCGCGAGGACAACCTAAGTATTGGCCTGCGACGGAATGAAGAAAATACGTGCAAACACGTACCCGGTGGCAAAACCCATACCCCGGCGCCCTCAGAACCGCCCGTAGCGTGTATTCAAAACCAGCGACTGGGCACTCAAATCAGGCGGAACCTGATCCCAGGTGAAACGCCAACGCCAGTTGCCTTCCGCTACACCCGGCAGATTCATGCGTGCATCGGCCCCGAGGCCCAGTAGATCCTGCATCGGAACGACGGACAGAACCGAAACCGAGGCCAAAGCGGTCTTGACCAGTTCCCGCGGCAGCCGATCGAGCCCGCAGCCCAGGTAATCCGCCACGTGCTGCTGCTGGTGTGGTGCCAATGAATCCCACCAGCCACGCAGCGTGTCATTGTCATGGGTGCCGGTATAGACCACCGAGTTGGGTACAAGGTTATGGGGCAGATAGGGATTTGCGGCGCCGCCATCGAAGGCAAATTGCAGAATCCGCATACCCGGCAGATGAAATTCGTCCCGCAATTGCAGCACCGCAGCCGAAATGAGGCCCAGGTCCTCCGCCACCAGAGGCAGCGGGCCAAGCCTGCGTTTCAGCGAGCCCAGCAGTGCCTCACCCGGCACCTGTACCCACCTGCCCTGCAACGCCGTGTCCGCTTCCGCCGGGATCTCCCATACCGCATCCAGGCCGCGAAAATGATCGATGCGCAGCAGATCGAAGCGATCGATTTCATGTGCTACGCGACGCGTCCACCACTCGAAACCGGTTTGCCGATGTACATCCCAGTCGTACTGCGGGTTCCCCCAACGTTGCCCAGTGGCTGAAAAATAGTCCGGCGGCACACCGGCCACCACCTGTGGCCGGCCCCATTGATCCAGCTTGAACAAATGTCGGTTGGCCCATACGTCGACGCTGTCCTGTGCCACAAACAACGGCAGATCACCGAACAGGTCCACCCCTTGTTCCCGGGCCCGGGAACGCAGCCGTCGCCATTGGGCATCCAGCAGGAACTGTTCGAAGGCCACCTCCTCCAGGGCGTCTCCATACTTCGCACCCATTTGCCGCAGCGCGTTTTCGTCCCGGTCCCGGAGCGGCTCCGGCCATTGCCACCAGGGTGTGTCAGTCGCGCTGTTCCGGATCACGCAAAACATCGCGTAATCCCGCAACCAGGCGTCGGCCTGGCTGCGAAACGCTTCGAAATCCCGCGCCAGATGTGGCGCTGCCCTCAGCACCGGTTCACGCAGCGCGCGCCGGCCGGCAACAACCGATATCCCCGCGCCCGTCCTCTGCCCCAGCCAACCGTCGGCGCGCAGCTGTTCCAGACTCAACAGCGCCGGATCCAATGCGAACGCCGATTGGGCCAGATAGGGTGAGCGATCCCGATGGGGTGGCCCCAGGGGCAATACCTGCCAGACTGAAAAACCCCCGGCTACGAGGAAGTCGATGAAATGCTCCGCAGCAGGTCCCAGCGTTCCGCCGGCCCCCGGTCCCGGCAGCGAACTCAGGTGCAGCAGAATGCCGCTTCGGCGGCGGCTCAGGGGGTGGGGTTCATCTGCTGGCATCGCCCAGCCTAGCGCAGTCCGGCTGATGCGAAAGCCGGGAGATCAACGGCTGCATTCGTCGATCAGCGGACATGATGGGTCTCCTGGCCGAGCATTTCCGGCACCACCAGCACAACGCCTCCGTCGGTGACCAGAAAACGTCTTGCGTCAGCAACAGGGTCCACGCCGATCACCGTTCCAGCAGGCACCACACAGCCCTCATCAAGAATCGCCTTGTGGATGCGGCAGTTTTCACCGATGGAAACGTTCGGCAAAACCACGGCGCAATGCAACTCGCTCCCGGCGCTGACCGTCACCTTGGAGAACAGCAGGGATCGTCTCACCAGGGCGCCGGAAACGATACAGCCACCGGAAACCATGGAATCGACCGCCATTCCTCGCCGGTCGTCGTCGTCGAACACGAACTTGGCCGGCGGCAATTGCTCCTGATACGTCCAGATAGGCCATTCTTCATCGTAGAGGTTCAATTCCGGGCTTACGCTGATCAACTCCATGTTGGCCTCCCAGAACGCGTCTACCGTACCCACGTCTCGCCAGTAACTCTGGCGAGAGGTCTGAACATCGACGAAAGGATAGCCACAGGCTCGATAACGCCCGATCACCCCCGGCAGAATGTCATTGCCGAAGTCGTGGGTGGAATCCGGCGTATCGGCATCCTTTATAAGTTGTTCGTATAGAAAATCGGGATTGAAAACATAAATGCCCATGGAGGCCAGCGCATGATTCGGACGCCCCGGGACGGGCTCCGGGTCGGCCGGTTTCTCGCTGAATCGCAGAACGCGATTGCTCGAGTCGACCGACACCACACCAAAGCCCCTCGCCTCTTCCCGGGTGACCTCTACACAGCCAACAGTGACGTCGGCCTGCTGCTCCACATGCTGGGCAACCATGGGGCCGTAGTCCATCTTATAGATGTGGTCACCGCCCAGGATCAGGATGTACTCAGGTTTGTGGTTGCGGATAATGTCCAGGTTCTGGAACACCGCGTCTGCGGTACCCTGATACCAGGCGGAACGGACCCGCTGCTGGGCCGGGAGCAGTTCGACGAACTCACCGAACTCGCCGCGGAGGAACCCCCAGCCGCGCTGGACATGCAGAATGAGAGAGTGGGCCTTGTACTGGGTAAGGACCGAAACCCGCCGAATCCCGGAATTGATACAATTGGAAAGAGCGAAATCGATAATGCGAAACTTACCGCCAAACGGCGTCGCCGGTTTGGAGCGCCAGCTTGTAAGTTGCTGCAACCGGCTTCCGCGGCCCCCTGCGAGGATCAGGGCGAGGGTCCCGCTGGTGAGACGACTGACATAACGGGGCGTCCCTTCGAATCTCATGACATTCCCATTCCTTCAGTTTGTGGCGCCCGGAGAAGTCATGACGACTATATACGCTTCATAATACGGTCTGGTGAATGACAATCTCCAGTGAATAGCTCAACAACCGCCCCTCAGGGCCGCAATGACTCAAGTCAGGCATTGACCATTCGTGAAAACCTCCAGCGCTCCGGCGAAACCAAGCGAACCCATTCGACGCGTGATGGCCGGCCGCCACCATGACCCTTTCCAGGTGCTGGGCCGGCACGGGGCGGGAACAGAACGGGTTTACCGGGTATTCAACCCCCATGCACGCGGGGTGCGCATGGTGCAGATTGAGTTGGATCTCGAACCGAAGGGCCGCAATGGCCTGTTCGAGCTGAGGGAAATCGACCCGGCGCTACCCGAGCGCCCGACCCTGGAGTTCACCGGCCACAACGGCGCGCGATGGCAACAGACGGACCCCTATGCGTTCCCACCTCAGATCGGTGATCTGGATCTGCACCTGTTTGGCGAAGGCCGCCATAGACACGCCTGGCGCTTCCTTGGAGCCCATGCGCTGTCGGTGGACGGTCATCCGGGGGTCCTTTTTGCAACCTGGGCGCCGCATGCGGAACGGGTCAGCGTGGTCGGACAATTCAACCAATGGGACGGCCGCTGTCATCCCATGCGGGTGCGCGGAAACAGCGGCGTCTGGGAGTTGTTCCTGCCCGGAGTGGGTGTCGGGGATCTGTACCGATTCGAGCTCCGCCACCGGGACAGTGGGGCGATCGTTACCAAAATCGATCCCTACGCCCACCAGTTCGAACTGCGGCCCGCCACGGCCGCCCGGGTGACGGCGCCACCGGGGCATGTCTGGCAGGACCAGAAATGGATGGATGGTCGAGCTGAGCAAGATTGGCAAAGACAGCCCATGTCCGTCTACGAGGTGCATCTCGGGTCCTGGCGACGGGGCGACGACGGGGCGCAATTGAGTTATAGGGAAATTGCGCCGCTGCTGGTGGAACATGTCCAGGCCCTCGGCTTTACCCATATCGAGTTGCTGCCGGTGACCGAACATCCACTGGACGAGTCCTGGGGCTATCAGGTAACCGGTTTCTTCGCCCCCACCGCCCGATTCGGCACGCCGGACGACTTTCGATGGCTGGTTGATCACTGCCATCGGCACGGTATCGGCGTCCTGTTGGACTGGGTACCGGGCCATTTTCCGAAGGATGAACATGCTCTGGCGCGTTTTGACGGCGAACCGCTGTACGAGCATCCAGATCCGCGTCAGGGGGAACACCGTGAGTGGGGCACTCTGGTGTTCGACTATGGACGCAATGAGGTGCGCTGTTTTCTGACCGGCAGTGCCACCTACTGGCTGGAGGCCTTCCACCTGGACGGATTGCGGGTCGACGCGGTGGCCAGCATGCTCTATCTGGACTATTCACGGGAGCCTGGGGAATGGCTGCCCAATCGATACGGGGGCAATGAGAATCTCGAAGCCATCGAGTTTCTACGGGCGCTGAACGAATCAGTTCAGACGGATTCGCCCGGCGTGCTGATGATCGCCGAGGAGTCAACCTCGTGGCCACAGGTGACGCGGCCACCCTGGGTCGGCGGTCTGGGTTTCACCATGAAATGGAACATGGGCTGGATGCACGACAGCCTGACCTACCTTTCATTCGATCCCGTCTACCGTCACTACCATCACCAGAATCTCACCTTCGGCCTGCTCTACGCATTCAGCGAGAATTTTGTGCTGCCGCTGTCACACGACGAGGTGGTGCACGGGAAAGGGTCCATGCTGTCGAAAATGGCCGGCGACCGCTGGCAACAGCTGGCCAATCTGCGTCTCCTATACGCCTACCAATGGACTTATCCCGGCAAAAAGCTCCTGTTCATGGGCGGTGAGTTTGCCCAGGAACGTGAATGGAGCGAGGCCAGAAGCCTGGACTGGTGGTTGCTGGAGCAAGCCGGGCATGCCGGATTGCAGCGCTTGATCGGTGACCTCAACGCGGTGTATCGCGATCGCCGATCGCTGTACGCGCGAGAGTTCGATCCGTCGGGATTCGAATGGGTGGACTGCAACGACAGTGCACAATCGGTGCTGAGCTACCTGCGTCTGGATGGAAACCAGCTCACCCTGGTGGTGTTGAATTTCACCCCGGTGGTGCGCCATGGTTACCGAATCGGTGTGCCGATGGCGGGAACCTATCGTGAATGCATCAACACCGATTCCCTGTATTACGGTGGGAGTAACGTCGGCAACCAGGTGCCGATACCCACCAGCGCACAAGCCTGGATGGGGCATCCGCACAGCCTAGCGCTCACGCTGCCGCCACTGGCTGCCCTGATTCTGGTGCCGGACCCTGCACAATGAACAGCCCGACGCAGCCAATTGCGGGCCACGCAATCCAGGTGCTGTTTGTCACTTCTGAAATGCATCCGCTGATCAAGACCGGCGGTCTGGCGGATGTAAGCGCCGCGCTTCCGGCCGCCCTGGGTGCGCTCGGTGTCAACTGCCGGGTGCTGATGCCCGCCTATCCCGGCTTGATCGAAGCGGTCGGGGCGGAGCTTATTTTGGACGGCCTTGCCCCTTTTGCATGGGGTCCAAGGTGCCGAGTGCTATCGGGGCAGGTGCCGAACAGCGAAGTCCCGATCTATTTGCTGGATGCACCCGAGTTGTACCACCGTCCCGGCGGTCCTTATCAGGACGATTCCGGGTTCGACTGGCCCGACAACGCCCTGCGCTTTGGCTTGCTTTCCCGCGTGGCCGCCCAGCTCTGTGTCGGTCAGTCGGCTCTGCAGTGGCGACCGCAGGTTCTGCATGCCAACGACTGGCAGTCGGGCTTGGCGGCTGCCTATCTCAAGCTGAATCCAAGCAACGCGGTTCGCAGCGTGTTCAGCGTCCACAATCTGGCGTTCCAGGGCAACTTCAGTCCGGATTGGATGCCACGTCTGGACTTACCCTGGTCGTTGTTCGCGCCGGAAGGGCTGGAGTTCCACAACTGGCTTTCTTTCATAAAGTCGGGCCTCTATTACAGCGACCGGCTCACCACGGTCAGCCCCAGCTACGCAAAAGAGATTCAGACGCCCGAACTCGGCCTCGGGCTGGACGGGCTCCTGCGGCATAGGCACGAGAGTTTGAGCGGCATCCTGAACGGCATCAATCCCAACGAATGGGATCCAGCGGCCGATCCCCACATCGCGCAACCTTATGACCAAGACCGACTGGACGACAAGGCGGCGAATCGGAAAGCGTTGAGCCAACAGCTGGGATTAAACGTGGCCGACGATTTCTTGCTGCTGGGCATGGTCAGCCGGATGACCTATCAAAAGGGCAGCGATCTGGTGCTGGACGCATTGCCCGAGCTGCTTCGGCGCCCTCTGGCCTGCGTGGTCCTGGGCAGTGGCGACACCGAATTGGAGCAACGATGGCGCGAATGGGCTGCGCGGCGGCCCGATCGGATTGCGGTGCATATCGGCTACAACGAGGCTTTGGCCCATCAGATTGAGGCCGGCTCCGACGCGTTTTTGATGCCGTCGCGATTCGAACCCTGCGGTCTCAATCAGATGTACAGCATGCGCTACGGCACTCCGCCCATTGTGCGCCGAACCGGCGGCCTGGTGGATTCGGTCACCGACGCAAGCCCATCGGCGCTGGCCTCATCCACCGCCACGGGTGTGGTGTTCGACACGGCAAGTCCCGCTGCGCTGGTTTCGGCGGTTGACAGAACCCGGGCTCTTTATGAGCAACCGGATCTCTGGCGCGGTTTGCAGATCACGGGCATGGGACAAGAATTCAGCTGGACGCGCAGCGCGGTCGCCTATCTTGAACTCTACCGGACGCTCATCCCCGACCCCAGCACAGCCTGAGGCGTCGAAACGACCGGCAGGTCGCATTCAGGTTTGCCACGGGAGGTGCGGTCACAGAACAAGTTGCCTAGCCTGCAAATTGCATGAAGGCGGACCGGTAGATTTTGTTTCGGCATCAGTTCCGGGTTTTTGATGCGCATTCGGCCCTTCTTTTGGTTGTTACGGTTTGTCCTGTTCGGGCTCAGGCCGCGC
>JAHEDQ010000277.1 GCA_024641125.1 Candidatus Competibacteraceae bacterium
GTAAACGAATCGCGGGTAACGGCTCGCGAACCACCGATAGTTGGGGCTGGCGTAGTCCCTTCCCTCGCTCAAGGCCAGCAAAAAACCCTGTACGCGCCCTTCGAGCTCCGCCGCCAGAAATGTACGGGCCTGTGCTGCAAGCTGCTCCAACTCGTCATGCGAGATGCGGTTGACGTTGGGCAAAGCGCCCTCGTTGAGCTCAAGGACGCGCCCATGGTCCCCGGGCAGCGCCATGCGCACCTGGACACCCTGTGTCATCGGCCAGGGACCTCGGCAACGGCGGACCGACTCTGCCGGCGCAGGGAGACCACTGCGACCAATGGCGACGAGTTGTGTCCAGTCACAGTTCAGCCCCTGTCTCGTGCAATCGGGCACCCTCCTCCGGCAGTTCGATGGAGATGGGCCCATCCAGCGCCGCAAGGAGTTTTGTATCGCGATCGTAGATATCCTGGTAGAACACCGCGGCGCCCGATTCATCCACGTCGGCCGTCCAGTACAGGAGATACACCGGCAGACGCCGATCGAGATAAGCGGTCCGGATTTCTCCGGAGTCGATCGCCGCATCGATCGCCGCCCGATCCCACTTGCCGGACTCCGCCAGCAGGCGCTCGGCGAACTCAAGGGCATTCTCGACCCGGATACAACCGGAACTGAAGCTTCGACTGGCCTGTTCGAACAATCGTTGACTGGGTGTGTCGTGCAGGAATACGAGATGACGATTCGGGAAAATGAACTTGACCCGTCCCAAGGCATTCTTCAGCCCGGGCCGCTGCCGGATCATGTAGGGAAAGTTCCGCGCAGACAGTGAAGACCAATCTATCGCCGCCGCATTCACCGGCCTGCCGTCCCGGTCGAGAACTTCCATATTGTGTGCATTGAGATAGGCCGGGTCCTGTTGCAGTTTTGGGAGCACGTCCTTGCTCAGGATGGTGGGTGGTACTGTCCAGGTCGGATTGAACACCAGGTACTCCATTTCGCCCCGAAACACCGGTGTCTGGCGATACGGCTGCCCCACCTGGATGCGCGCCGTCCACACCGGCTTCAGATCGCGTATCAAAGCCATCTGAAAGCCGGCGATATTGACCAGTACGAAGTCGCGATCCCGCTGCGCACCGCTGGAGATCCAGCGGGCCCTTTCAAGGCTGGCCCGCAGCTTATTGATCTTGACCGATACCGGTGCATTCAACGCGCTATAGGTTTTCTGACCGATCACCCCGTCCGGGTCGAGCCCGTGGCGTGCCTGGAATCGCTTGACCGCTCGCTCGAGGGCATCATCATAGCGCTCCGGCGCAGGTGAAGGCCCGTCCTGTGCATCTCCTGTGACCCGCAGCCGATCCCGCAGGAGAATGACCCGGGGGTCAGACATGCCCGGCTTGAGGACTTCACCCTCAGGCACCGTCGGCCAGCCACCGGCCGCCTCGATGGCACGATAGCGGGCCAGAGCTGCGATCAGGGGATCGGAAATCAAGCTTGGCCCCAGCAGCGCCCGGATCTGCTCGGTCATGGAATCGGAATCGATCACCGCAGACAGGGTGTCGATCGGGTCGACACCGGCACGGATGCTGCGCTGAAAGTTCCAGGCCGGATCGAGACGCTGGGGATTCACCTTGCCAAAGCGCAGTTGATAGCCGATGCGGATCAGGGTCTCGGTGGCCAGGATGTCCAGATCAGCCCATTCCGACACCCCACCCCCGTGCCGGGCTGCCGCTCTAAGGCCCTCGACGCGCTCGATTGGATAGTCCACCGCGGGCAAACCGGCCTGGTCCGCCAGAACCACCAACGCCCTCAGTTCGTCGAACTGCTGATCCCTGACCCAGGCGGGTCTGAAATCGCGCCGACTGTAGAACTCGACCACCAGCTCCTTGGCATTGATGGGGATGCCCGCGACTTGCACGGCATCCGCGAACAAAAGCTGTTCGACCCGGTTGCGCAGAGCATCTCGAACGGCGTCCTGAGCCGAAACCGGATGGGAGAACAGCAAGCTGAATAGGACGAATACAAAAAGCGTGGCGGCGGATGGGATACAACACTGGGCTCGAGGATTCATGAGTCAGGAGACGCTCGCAGGTGGATTCGGTGGATCAGTGTGCCGTCCCGAACAGCGCACGTCACCGGCCTGGCACGCCGCGTTGCGGAACTTGGCCGGGGAGATCCACGTCTCAGCATCGGACGTTTCGCCCGTAGCCCAAGCGTTCGCTGATCGGGTCGAGCATAGGCAGTATAGTGCCGACTCGGACCGAGCGGAGTCTGTCGACCCACATTCGGCATTGATGTCTTCACGTTGAGGAGTGAACCATGATTGAGTACTTACACGCCATGATCCGCACCCGAGATCCAGAGGCAAGCATTCGCTTTTACACTGAGGGGCTGGGCTTGAAAATGTGGCGTAAAAACGACTACGAGGATGGCCGCTTCAGTCTGTATTTCGTCGGCGAGCGGGAAGACGGCCCGATGATCGAGCTCACCCACAATTGGGATGATCGCGCCTACACCGGCGGCGATCAGTTCGGGCATCTCGCATTCCGCACCGATGACGTGTACCAGACCTGCCAGAACCTGATGGACATGGGGGTGGACATTCTGCGGCCGCCCCGGGATGGGTACATGGCCTTTGTCAAAGACCCGAACGGCATCTCCATCGAGCTGCTACAGCGGGGAGAGCGAAAGCCATCCCAGGCACCCTGGTCGGAGATGGAGAATCAGGGCAGCTGGTAGCAGCCGGCCTGGATCAGGCAGCGCCCGGACCCGGCCCCGGGCGAGTGGAATAGACTATTATCCACGAGGTGACGAACTCGAAGCAGCTCGACCGCCGGGAGTGACATGCATGCGCACACAGGTCGGCATCATCGGTTCCGGGCCTTCCGGGCTGTTGCTGGCTCAACTGCTTCATATCAACGGCATCGAAAGCCTAGTCGTGGAACGGCATAGCCGGGCACACGTGCTCAGTCGCATCCGGGCGGGGGTGCTGGAGCAGCGCGCTGTCGAGCTGTTGCGCTCGGCTCGGGTACACCAGCGCATGGACCGGGAAGGCCAGACCCATGATGGTTTCGACATCGCCTTTTCCGGGCAGCGGCATCGGATAGACCTGACCGGTTTGAGCGGCTCACCGGTCACGGTTTACGGCCAGACCGAAATCACCCGGGATCTGATGGACGCCCGCGACGCTTCGGGGGCCGCGATCATCGACCAGGCCGAGGACGTGTGTATCGAGGGACTGGAAACCGACCGTCCGATGCTGAAGTTCTTCAAGGATGGACGAGCCCACACCGTGGCGTGCGACTTCGTCGCCGGATGCGACGGCTTCCACGGGGTCAGCCGCCAGACCATTCCGAAAGCGGTGTTGAAGGAGTATGAACGGATCTATCCGTTCGGCTGGTTGGGTGTGCTGGCGGAAACGCCGCCGGTATCCAACGAACTGATCTACGCCCACCATGAACGGGGGTTTGCGCTGTGCAGCATGCGCTCACCCAGATTGAGTCGCTACTATCTGCAAGTGCCCTTGACCGACGATCCGGCGGACTGGCCGGACGACCGATTCTGGACCGAACTGAAACGGCGCCTGCCAGCGGACGTGGCGAACAGTCTGGTCACCGGGCCGTCGATCGAAAAAAGCATAGCCCCGCTGCGCAGTTTTGTGGTCGAACCCATGAGTTATCGAAGACTGTTCCTGGCAGGGGACGCCGCCCATATTGTTCCGCCCACCGGCGCCAAGGGGCTCAATCTTGCGGCCTCAGACATACACTATCTGTCTGAGGCACTGATCGCCCACTATGCATCGGCAGACAACAGTGAACTGGTCGGCTACTCGAATACCTGTCTGCGCCGGGTGTGGAAAGCCGAGCGGTTTTCATGGTGGATGACCAACCTTTTGCACCGATTCCCGGAAAGCGGCCCGTTCGGGGACCGAATGCAGTTGGCTGAACTCGATTATTTGTTCGGTTCCCGGGCCGCGATGACCGCCCTGGCGGAAAACTACATCGGGCTCCCTTACTGAGGCGACATCACCGCGACCCTCACGGTGCAGCCCCCTCAGTCGGTGCGGAACAACTCCGCATCGATGTCGGCGAACGCCTTGAATTCCAGCGCATTGCCGGAAGGGTCCATAAAAAAGAGCGTGGCCTGTTCACCAATCTGGCCCTCGAATCGGATATAGGGCTCGACCACGAAGGCCACCCCTTCTCCACGCAGGCGCTGGGCCAATTCGCGCCAGCTGCCCATCTCCAGAACCACACCGAAATGGGGTACCGGAACCGCCTTGGCGTCCACCGGATTGGTGACCCGGGCGACCTGCCCGGCGGGCCCCAGACTCGGATCCAGATGGCATACCAGCTGATGACCGAACAGATCGAAATCCACCCAGTGCGTGTCGCTGCGTCCCTCGGGACAGCCCAACAGACCGCCGTAGAATGCGCGCGCCTCGGCAATGTCCCGCACCGGTACCGCGAGATGAAACGGAGTGAGATTCATAGTCCGGCCCTCATGCTTGTTTGCCCCGGCGCCCAGCATAACGTACGACGGCGACAGCTGCGCCCGTGGGACAGACCCGGGTAAAGTGCACTAAGCTTGAATCGACGTTGACAGGCTCAACCAAAGGCGATTTCGCATATGTACGGATTGTTGAGGATCGCGCTGGCACTTTGCCTGGCGCCAACGGTGCTGTTGGGGGCGGAGGACTACCGGCAGCTCAATTTCGACCTGTTTGAAGCGGCTGGGGCCGGCGAAGTTGGCAGGGTCACGGAACGCCTGGACCGCGGCGCCTCGATCAAAGCGCGCAACCGCTTTGGCAACACCGCCCTGATCTATGCCGCACGCGGGGGCCACACGGACACGGTGGCGCTACTGCTGGAACGGGGTGCCGATATCAATCAGGCAAACCTCAATGGTCATACCCCGGTCTGTGAAGCGGCCAAGGGTGGCCATACCGCACTGG
>JAHEDQ010000278.1 GCA_024641125.1 Candidatus Competibacteraceae bacterium
ATGCCCCTTTCGGCTGTCATTTGGATGAAAGGAATGCTTCGTGGCTATCGGCAGCGATGCCAGTGCGGTGCACTCGGCATGTCGGCAACTTTAAACGGCCTGAATTCCTGAGCAGACTCTAGATAGGGTATTTGAGTTCTCGAAACAGCCTGCACGGGAGTTTGTCAGCATGAAAAAACGCGATTTTTTAAAGAAGACCGGTCTGGGGGCGGCTGCGGTTGCAGCGACAGCGGTGAACGCGCCCTATGTGCAGGCGCAATCCAAAACACCCATAAAATGGCGGCTTCAGACCTACGCCGGCGCCGCACTGGCCGCCCACGTGGTCAAACCCGCAATCGATTCCTTCAATACCATCGCCAACGGCGAAATGATGATCGAGCTCTACACCGCCGATCAACTGGTGCCCACGCCGGAGCTCTTCCGCACCCTGCAAAAGGGCACCATCGACGCGGTGCAGAGCGACGACGATTCCATGGCCTCACCGGCCGACGTGGCGGTTTTCGGCGGCTATTTCCCATTCGCCACCCGCTACAGCCTGGACGTGCCGGTGCTGTTCTACCAGTACGGATTGGCCGATATCTGGAAAGAAGCCTACGATGAGATCGAGGGTGTGGAGTGGTTGAGCGCTGGCGCCTGGGATCCCTGCCATTTCAATACGGTGAAGCCGATCCGCAGCCTTGAGGACCTCAAGGGGCTGCGTCTGTACACTTTCCCGACGGCCGGCAAATTCCTGGCACAGTTCGGCGTGGTCCCGGTGACGCTTCCGTACGAGGATGTGGAAGTGGCGGTTCAGACCGGCGAACTGGACGGCATCGCCTGGTCCGGCATCACCGAGGACTACACGGTGGGCTGGGCGGACGTCACCAACTACTTCCTGACCAACAACGTCTCCGGTGCCTGGTGCGGATCGTTTTTCGCCAACACCGATTCATGGGCCAAGGTGCCGGCGCATCTTCAGGAACTGTTCAAGGTGTGTATGGACAGCTCCCACTATTATCGCCAGCATTGGTACTGGGGTGGTGAGGCGGATCTTCGGGTCAACGGGGACAAGCTGCAGTTGACCACAATCCCGGACGAGGAGTGGGCGACGGTGGAGGTGGCGGCAAAGAAATTCTGGGACGAAGTCGCCCAGACCAGCCCCCGGGCCGCTCGGGTGGTGGAAATCTTCAAACAGTATTCCGCGGTCATGGAAAAGGCCGGGCGACCCTATCGGTACACTTGATACGCACTATCCGCCAGGCACCGTTCATGAAACTCCTCCCTGACCCGCGGTACCGAGCCGGGTCGGGGAGGTGTGGTGAGTGTGCGTGCTTGGATTGCGTGTCCGTGTCCCAATCCCCCGCGTCCCAATACGGATAGTGCAAGCTTGCCTAACGCAATTGTCAAATACGTCCACGTCGTCGATGCGGTGAACCGCAGGGTCGGGCGATTCGCCATGTACCTGGTGTTCGTCATGATGGGCGTACTGGTCTATTCGGCCATCTCCCGCACGTTCTTCGACCTGCCGCTCATCTGGGTGGTGGAAATCGCGCAAATGACCATGGCCGCCTACTACCTGCTTGGTGGGGGCTATTCCATGCAGCTCGGTGCCCACGTCCGTATGGATTTGCTCTACGGCCGTTGGTCCCCGAAGCGTCGGGCATTCACCGACTCCATCACTTCGCTGGTGTTGCTTTTCTACGTGCTGACGCTGTTCTACGGCGGTGTTTCCAGTACCCAGTACGCCTTGGAGTACGGCCAGAAGAACTACAGTGTCTGGGCGCCGCCCATGGCGCCGATCAAGATCGTCATGACTCTGGGGATTCTGCTGATGGTGTTGCAGGTAATTGCCACTTTCTTCAAAGATCTGGCCGCGGCCAGAGGCAAACCCCTGTCATGAGTTACGAGATCATCGCCCTGATGATGTTCTCGCTGATGATGCTGATGCTGCTCAGCGGGCAGCGGGTGTTTGGTGCAATCGGCTTTGTTGCCGCAGTGTTCTCGCTGATGTTGTGGGGTGAAGGGGGCATCGAGATGCCGTTCAGCGCCGCCTTCAAGCTGTTCAACTGGTACCCCTTGCTGACCCTGCCACTGTTTATCTACATGGGTTACATGTTGTCGGAATCGAAGATCGCCGACGACCTGTATCGCGCCTTTCATGTCTGGTTTGGACCTTTGCAGGGCGGCCTGGCGGTGGGCACCATAGGGCTGATGGTCATCATCTCTGCCATGAACGGCCTCAGTGTCGCGGGTATGGCCATCGGCGCCAGCATCGCCCTGCCGGAGATGCTGCGCAGAGGTTATGACAAGGTCATGATCACCGGCGTCATACAGGCCGGCAGTTCCCTGGGCATACTGGTGCCGCCCAGCGTGGTGTTGGTGTTGTACGGCATGATCGCGCGCCAGCCGGTAGGCCAGCTTTGGTTGGCGGGAGTGGTGCCGGGGCTGATGTTGGCCGGGTTGTTCGTGCTCTATATCGTCATCCGGTGCCGGTTTCAGCCGGAGCTGGGTCCGCCGCTGCCCGTCGAGGAGCGGCAAATGCCCATGCGGGAGAAACTCAGGCTGCTGTCGGCCGGGATACTGCCGCTGGTGATCTTTCTGTCGATGACTGGCTTGTTCGTGATGGGGGTGACCAGTTTGGTGGAGAGTTCCGCCGTGGGCGCGGTGGCGGCCACGTTGGCGGCGCTGTTCAAGCGGCGCCTCAGCCGCGAGGTGATGGAAAACACCTTGCGCAAGTCCCTGGGCGTCAGCTGCATGTTCATGTGGATCATTCTGGCCGCGCTGAGTTTTGGCGCGGTGTTCGATGGCCTGGGTGCAGTCAATGCCATCGAGTCGCTGTTCATCGAGCGCTGGGGGCTCGGACCCTGGGGGGTGCTCATCATGATGCAGTTGTCGTATCTGCTGATGGGCACCTTTCTGGATGACACGGCCATGCTGGTCATCGTTGCGCCGCTGTATGTGCCGCTGGTTATCTCCCTGGGATTCGATCCCATCTGGTATGGCGTGCTCTATACCATCACCTGCCAGATCGCCTACATGACCCCGCCGTTCGGCTACAATCTGTTTTTGATGAAGGCCATGGCGCCCAAGGAGGTGACCCTGGGCGATATCTATCGGTCCATCGTCCCCTTTGTCGGGGTTATGCTGTTCGGCCTCGCCCTGGTGATGGCGTTTCCACAAATCGCGCTTTGGTTGCCCGGCATGATTTACGGCAATTGATTGCAGCGTCCCGTCCCATAAGTTCGTTGCATCTCATCAAGGCGATAAGCGCCCGTCGGGAGCGCTCTGAAACGCGACGAACTTATGGGACGGGACACCAGGTTTACCCGAGGTGCAAAACCGCCTCAAATCCGCCGTCGCGGCCGATGGCGGGCGAGTGCAGGGACAATCCGCCGCCGGATTGCTGCATGATGGTGTCGGCGATGGCCAGGCCCAGGCCGGAGCCGTCGGCGCCATCGTCACCCCGTTGAAATCGTTGGGTCAGTTTCGCAAGCTTGTTGGTCTTCACCACCGCTCCCTCGTTGGCCACATGGATCGAATGCGCCGCATCCACCCAGACTTCGACGGGCGTGTTGTTCGCGCCATACAGTAAGGCGTTTTCGATCACGTTGCGCAAGGCAATGCCAATCGCGTCCCGATCGGCCCGAGCGGTAAGGGTTCTGTGCCCGCCGTCGTCGAATCGAATCCGTTCCTGCCCGCCCGCCACGTGTGAAAATTCGTCTATCACCAGTGTCAGCACGGGCATCAGATCCACCGGTTCCCGGCTGAGCGCGATCCCCGAATCGGCCCGTGCGAGCTGCAGCAGTCGCTCGACCAGTTTGCCCAGCCGACGCAATATCCTGGTGATCTGTGCGGCCCGTGCCTGCTGCGGGGTGTCTTTTAGATCCACTTCCAGACGCTGGCTCTGGGCCAGCGCGGAGGCCACCGGGGTACGCAATTCATGGGCGCTGTTGGCGGCGAAGTCGCGCTCGTTTTCCAGGGCGCGCGCCAGACGTTCCAGCAGGCGGTTGACATCCCGCACAATGGGTCTGAGTTCGATTGGCAGATCCGCGTCGGGAATCGGGCTCAGGTTGAGGCCACTGCGTGAAACGATGGCTTCACGGACGGCGCCGATGGGTTGCAGGCTTCGGCGTACGGTCAAGAATATGGCGCCCGCCGCCAGCGGCACCAGCAGCAACAGCGGTGCGGTGAGCCAGGTTAGCGTCTCGGTCACGGTATCGATGCGCTTCTCGAGCCGTTCCGCCACCTGTATGAACTGATCCGTGCTCAACGCCATCTCGGTGTAGTACCGCCAACCCCCAGCCGCCGCGAAGCCTCTGCTTAGAGGGATCGGGAACGGGGCCGATTGCGCGTCGTGGGAGCGCAACAGAACACGGCCGGACCGGTCCCTGATCTGGTAAACCAGATGTTCCTCGTGATCCTGATAAGACAATCCATCGCCTATGGTTCGCTCGTGTTCACGGTCATCGCGATCCTCGTCATCAGGGTGATTCAGTTCGCTGAGGGCCAAGGGCAGTATGCGTTGTGCCGTTTCCTGCAGGGCGCTGTCGAAAACCTCGCTGATTTCATGATAAACGACCAGGGTCGAGGCCAGGGTCGCCAGCAGCCAGAGCCCGGTGAGACTGCCGGTCAGGACCAGTATCAACCGTCGGGAGAGACTCCAGCTTGGCATCAGCCCGATCCCAGGCGATAGCCAAGGCCACGTATGGTTTCGATGGCCTCGCGGCCCAGCTTTTTGCGCAGCCGGCTGACATGGACCTCCACCGTATTGCTCTCGATTTCGGAGCCAAAGGCGTACAGGGTCTCCTCGATCCGCGCTTTGGATACGATCGCCCCGGCTCGATGTGCCAGCAGTTCCAGAATCGCCCACTCGCGCCGGGTCACGCTGATGTCAACCCCGTTCCGGGAGATCCGGTGGCTGGCGGTGTCGATGTCGATCGGGCCGA
>JAHEDQ010000279.1 GCA_024641125.1 Candidatus Competibacteraceae bacterium
GGAACCCGTTCCGGGTCAAGGCGTTCGACCAGTCTGATCAGGTCGTCCGGCGAAAGACGCGGCCCCACCTTTGCGCCTATCGGGTTGGCGAGACCGGCCAGAAAGGCGACATGGGCGCCGTCAATTTGACGGGTACGCTCGCCCACCCACAGCATATGGGCCGATGCCGCGTACCAGTCACCGTTGCCGGTCTCGCGTCGGGTAAGCGATTCCTCGTAACCCAGCAACAACGCCTCGTGGGAAACATAAAACTCGGTTTGGCGGATCTGTGGATTTGAGTCGGCATTGATGCCGCATGCCTCCATAAAGCGCAGACAGTCGGCAATGCGCTCGGCCATGTCCAGGTAGCGATCACCCTGGGGACTGTTTCGGACGAATCCCATGGTCCACTGCTGGACTTGGTGCAAATCCGCGTAGCCGCCATGGGAGAGGGCACGAAGCAGGTTCAGGGTTGCGGCGGATTGGGAATAGGCACGGAGCTGTCGCTGAGGATCCGGGGTTCGGGCAGATGGCGAAAACTCCGGGCCGTTTATGATGTCGCCGCGATAGCTTGGCAAGGTCACGCCGTCTTGGATCTCTGTCGGCTGACTGCGCGGCTTGGCGAACTGACCTGCGATACGCCCGACCTTGATCACCGGGCACGCCGCTGCAAAGGTCAACACCACCGACATTTGCAGCAGAACTCTGAATATGTCGCGCACGTGATCGGTGCTGAATTCGTTGAAGCTCTCGGCGCAGTCGCCGCCCTGCAGCAGAAAAGCTTGGCCCTGGGCAACCCTGGCCAGATGCTGGCGCAGGTTTTCCACCTCGCCGTCTAAAACCAGGGGTGCGGCGCGACGAAGACGCGCTTCGACTGCAGCAAGCCCGGCAGCGTCTGAGAAGTCTGGGAGCTGTTTCACTTTGAACTGTCGCCACAGTGCCGGATTCCAATTGCCGACCATCTCAAAACCCCTTCAGAGCACGAGGCGAGCACCTTATCAGAGATTTAGAAACGACACGGCGGCCCATGGGCGCGACAATCCCGTCGTGTCGTCGCCCTATACTGTGAATCGGCAGGAAACTATGTTGCCCAAAGGCGTCTAAACGCTTGAGTCGAAATCCAGGAGACCGAAGTGTCCCTTCACCCGTTCATCGCCCCGTTTGACGATCTGCCGACCTCGATCCCGGTCTTCCCCCTGGCCAGCGCAGTAGTATTGCCGGGTGCCCAACTCCCGCTCAATATTTTCGAGCCGCGCTATTTGAACATGGTGTCGGACGCCCTTAGAACCGACCATATGATCGGCATGGTGCAGCCCGAGGACCACAAGTCTCCGGATGGTCCGCTGGCGGCCGTGGGCAGTGCCGGTCGCATCACTGCTTACACCGAAACAGGGGATGGCCGTATCCTGCTCGTACTGTTGGGCGTGTGCCGTTTTCGACTATTGGAATCCCTTGCGACGACCCGCGGCTATCGGCGCTTTTCGGTGGACTGGAGCAAGTTCGAGCACGATTACGATGACGCTGCACAGATCGTGGTCCAGCGCTCCGACCTTCTGGAGGAAGCGTCCAGCTTCTGCGCCAGCCATTCCGCGCAGCTGGAACGTTCGGGCCTGACTCAGCTGTCCGACCGGCAGCTCGTAAACAGTCTGGCGGGTAACCTGCCGCTTTCGCCGGAAGAAAAGCAGGTTTTGCTGGAAGCCCCCGACCTGGCGTCACGCGCCCAGATTCTCACCGAAATTCTGAAAATGGCCACTGCCTGTGAGGCCGGAGGATCTTCACTGCGCCATTAGTCAAAGCTAGACGAAAGCAAAAAATCCGATGAAACTTCGGTTAAAGTCTATACAAAAGCTTGACACGGTGTCCGAGGCGCCATAGCCTAGCGCCCTATTAGGTTCGCGCTGTGGCGGACTCAGAACGGGAGGGCCAGGCACATGCTTCACATCCTACTGCGCGTTGCACCCCTCGGCATCGCACTCTCCGCTTTGCTTGTGGTGACGCTTTCGTTGCTGCTACCCGAGAAGACGGTAGTGGTGTACGTGGAATCCGGCTCCCACGCGGGTGCGGGGCAGCGCACATTCAGAATGCTGCCACCGGCAACTGAGCTTTTGGAGATCGGCCGAAATGCCGACGCTGCAGTGGTCTATGATCGATGCGAGACGCTAGATCGAAAGACGCAGGGCGCCGCCTGGATTTGACCTTCATTGGGCGGAAGTTCCACCCGACTACGACCCCGAGCGGTAAAGGTCGGAATGAAAGCACGCCGGATGAAGCGATCGCCATGATTTAGCTTACAGAGAGAGATAACATGAGCCGCGCCGCCGCAACTATGGGACAGGGAACGCACGGCGGACTTTCCAGGACGACTTCGATCGACCCGGAAGAGGTCGCGCGGTTCGAACGTCTGGCCAACGCCTGGTGGGATCCTGAGGGGGTATTCTGGCCGCTGCACAAATTGAATCGCTTCCGCAGCTCTGTCCTGTTGCAGCATCTCACGGAGAGCGCCGGCCGCAATCCATTGTCTGGACGTACCGTATTGGATATCGGATGCGGTGGCGGTCTGCTGAGTGAGGAAATGGCGCGGGCCGGGGCGCAGGTTACAGGCATCGACGTCGTTGGCCATAATGTGGAGATCGCCCGCCGCCACGCCGAGGTATCCGGGCTCAAAATCAACTACCTGCATTCCGAGGCGGAGCAGCTGGTGGCCTTGGGACATCGCTTCGACATCGTACTCAACATGGAAGTGGTAGAGCACGTCAACAACTTGGGCGGCTTCCTCAAGGCATGTGCACAACTGGTCAGCCCCGGAGGCCAGATGGTAATTTCAACCATCAACCGAACTGCTCTGGCCTGGTTGTTCGCGATTTTCGGGGCCGAGTACGTCCTGCGCTGGCTGCCTCGTGGAACCCATCAATGGCGCAAATTTGTTAAGCCAATCGAGTTGAAGGACGAGCTGGAAAACGCGGGGCTCCAACTCAACAGTCAGTTTGGCGTGCGGGTCAACCCGTTCAACCGCAGCTTCCACCTCAGTCGCAGTCTTCGAATCAACTATATGGCTTTGTATCAGCGATCACCTGACGCCTAGCCCGATTGTATGCGTTCTGAACGTCGAGGCATGGCTCTCAACTCCCGAATCGCAAGTCGCAGCGACAACATGGACGGCTATTGCGGTTGGCCCACGTACTTTTTTGGTAGCCTTGACCGTTTGCAGTATCCGGCTCTGAGCAGGTCGACATGAGCAAAACAGGTCCAGGCCAGCGCGGGCCGATCCCACCAGTGAAGGCAGACGAAGCGCCAGGCTTCAAACCGCTGGCGGCTCTCCCCATTACCACCAGCGCCTAATGAGATGATGAACGCTGTCCGGACTCTGGTTGTTGTCCTTGGCGACCAGCTCGATCGTGAAAGCGCCGCGCTGGATGGGTTCGACCCTGACCAAGACTGCATCTGGATGGCGGAAGTGACGAACGAAGCTACCCACGTGTGGAGCCACAAGCAGCGCATTTCCCTGTTTTTGGCGGCCATGCGGCGCTTCCGCGACGATCAGAAGGGGCTGGGCCGCAGGGTCGCGTACCGCACCCTGGATGCTCACCCCGAATCGACCCTGGGGGAGGCTCTACGAGCGGATTTGCGTGCGCTCGCACCCCGCGCCGTACGTATGGTCAGACCCGGCGATTACCGGGTCAAGGCCATGCTCGATGCGGTGTGCGCGGAGTCGGGTGTCATCTGCGAACTGCTGCGCGATCGGCATTTTCTCAGCTCGGTAGACCAGTTCAACCAATGGGCCGAGGGCCGAAAATCCACACGATTGGAACATTTCTATCGTCAGTTGCGAGTCCGGTTTGGCATCCTGATGGAGGAAGATGGTAAAACGCCAACTGGTGGAAGTTGGAACTTCGACCGGAAAAATAGAGGCACATTCGGGCGCGAGGGTCCCGGGCAGGTTGCACGTCCTGTTTCTTTTGAACCGGATCAAACGACCCGCAAGGTTCTGGCGCTGGTGGAAACGCATTTCCCCGGTCATCCCGGCAATCAGGCAGCTTTCGATTGGCCCGTCTCACCGGCTCAGGCCCGCACCGCGCTTGATGATTTCGTCGATTTTCGCCTTAGCGGTTTCGGACGATATCAAGACGCCATGTGGAGCGGCGAGACCTACCTTTACCATGCCCGCTTGTCCAGTTCCCTCAATCTAAAGTTGATTTCTCCCCGGGAGGTGGTGCGCGCAGCGGTCCAAACTTACCGCGACGGTCGTGCACCGATCGAGGCGGTGGAAGGGTTTGTTCGCCAGGTAATGGGTTGGCGAGAGTATGTCCGAGGGCTTTACTGGCGCCATATGCCGGAGTCCCTGGACGACAATGCCTTGGGTGCCCATGCCGCCCTGCCGCGCATGTATTGGGCGGGCGAGACGCACATGCGCTGCCTGAGTGAGGTGTTCGGACAAACGCTGCGAACCGGCTATGCGCACCACATACAACGACTGATGGTGGCCGGATTGTTCGCGCAATTGCTGGGTGTCCGGCCACGGGCTGTTCACGAGTGGTTCCTGGCGGTGTATGTGGACGCGGTGGAGTGGGTTGAATTGCCCAACACCTTGGGTATGTCGCAGTATGCTGACGGAGGGCGTATGGCATCCAAACCCTACGCCGCCAGTGGCAAATACATTCAGCGCATGAGCAACTACTGCCAGGGTTGTCGTTTCGATCCTGGGCAATCCACCGGCGAGAAAGCATGTCCGTTCACCACGCTGTACTGGAATTTTTTGCTGGAACATCGGGCGCAGTTTTCCCGACATCCACGCGCTGCCCTACAGTGGCGGAGTCTGGATCGTCTCACCGTGCCGCAGCAGGCGCAGATCCGTCGTCAGTCCGCCGACCTGAGGAGCAGATTCGAACGGGGTGACCATCCATGATGCGAT
>JAHEDQ010000085.1:0-15055 GCA_024641125.1 Candidatus Competibacteraceae bacterium
GGTAGATCCAAGGTGGGGCTGGAGCTGGTTTGCGGAGGCACTGACGCTGATTGCGGTTCGCCCGCTCGTGTTCCTGCAGTCGGCACTGTTGGCGCCGTTGTTCACCGTGGCCCTGTTGCTTTTGCCCGTCTGGGACAGTGCCATTGTTGGACCCTGGCTGGGTCTCACGGCAACTGCGGTGTGTTATGGCCTGCCCTGTTCGCTTTCCGTGGTTGTGTCCTGTGCCCTGGCGCGGGCGGTGGATCTGGAACGTCCGATTCGGTTGCGTATCCTGTTACAGCCGGCCAGCGCCCGCCTGATTTTGCGCCTGTCCCTGTTCCTCTGCGTGCTGCTGCTGCAAGGTCTGCTGTTGCTGTACCTGGTGCTGGAGTACTGGCATCCCTCCGCCGTGGATCCGTTGGGTCGGGGTGAACTCGGACCCCGCTTCGGGGTGGCAGACACCATTCTGGCCACACAATTTGGCATGTTGGGCGGTATGTTGCTGGCACTGCAGGTGGTGTTCGCCCTGTTCCTGGGGCCGCTTTACCTGTTCCGCGAGATGCCGCTGTATGCCGCATGGCGGCTCAGTTCTGTGGCGCTACAGCGCAATCCCTGGCTGCCCTTTGCTCTGGGGTTTCCCGGGGTGCTGGCCATGCTGGCCGCCGGGCACAGTGCGTTTGCCGTCCCTGCGCAAGTGCTGGCGCTGCCTTTTCCCGCGGTACTGGGATGCTATCTCTACGTGGCCTGGCGGGGGGTGTTTGACAGCGGACAGCAGGACGAGCGCAGCACCGAGCGTCAGCGATCTTTGAGGAGCATGTGACGCTGTGAATAAGACATTATGGGACCGCGGGTTGCGCCGTGCCGCGAATCCCATGCAGTGTCTTGAAGGCGGTTTCTCGCGCCTGATCCAAAAAATCCCGCAAATAGGGGAACGTCCGGTCTTCTTCGCGAACCGCGGCAAACAGGGTGCACCACATGGGGTGTTCACCCAAGGGTCGGGCGGCCACATAGTCGCGCTCCAGATACTCGGTCAGCACCCAGCTGGGCAATGCCGATACGCCCCGACGACTGGCCACCAGCTGCATGATCATCACCGTCAGTTCGGTGGTGCGCACGGCCTGTGGCTCTACCCCGGCCGGAATCAGGAGATGCTTGAACACATCCAGGCGCTCCCGTTCTACCGGATAGGCGATCAACGTTTGATCTTCAAGGTCCGCGGCGACGATGGCATCCTTGCGCGCAAGAGGATGTCCCTTGGCTATGGCAAGCATACCCTGGTAGCGGAACAGCGGTTCATAATGCAAAGGAAGATCCGGCAGCGGGTCCGCCGTGACCACCAGATCCACCTCGCGTCGCGCCAGTGCGGGCAGTGGGTCAAAGCTCATGCCGGTGAGTATGTCCATTTCCACCTCGGGCCAGCTTTCGCGGAAGGCGTCCATGGTTGGCATCAGCCATTCGAAACAACTGTGGCATTCGATGGCGATGAACAGGCGTCCGGCTTGTCCGCCGGCGAGACGTTTGAGATCCCGTTCCGAAGCCAGGACCGCAGGCAGCATTTCATCGGCCAGCTGCAACAGGCGCTGTCCGGCGGGGGTGAACAATAGCGGCCTGCTCTTGCGGACAAACAGGGGCATGCCGAAATGGGCTTCCACCGTCTTGATCTGGTGCGACAGTGCGGATTGGGTCAAATGCAGCCGCTCTGAGGCCTGCACCAGACTGCCGCAATCTCGAATCACCGCCAGGGTGCGTAGATGCCTGAGTTCAAGAAACACGTCGCGATGGCTCCTCAGATCTGGCTTTCGGATTACGGCATGTGGTCCAGTTGGTGCAGCGGACTCGCAATGAATTCAAACAGCAACCGGAGTGTTCAGCGACCGTGCCGGGGTGGCCCGGGTACGGTTTCGAATCCGGGCGCTCTCGTTACTGTACGAAGAACTGCTGGCTGAAGCGCAGCTGCAAGGGCTCGTCGCTGCCTTGGGGACGGACCGTCACATCGAAGGTCAAGGTCTCTTCATTATTTACCCGGAAGCTATCGATGTAGTAGACCGCATTGCCCTCGCGAATCTCCCGCGGACTGAGTTGCTGAGTCCGGCCGGTTAGATTGCTGACGGTTCCCGTTACCCCTGCAATCACCGGTTCTCCAGTGGTGCCCATGACCTTCCTGAGCACGGCTATATTGAGCAGAGCCTGATACGGGCTGCGCCTCAACCCGTAGTTGCTGGCGACGCTGGGCGCGATGAGGTTGGTGTTCAGGGCGTTGAAATGCACCACATACTCGCCGAAGTCCTGGGCCCGCTCGGCCAGTGCCGCTGCCGGCAGCATTGCCCAAAGCATCGCGAAACAGCACAGACGCTTGATCATGGGAAGCTCACCCTGCGGCTTGACACCCCGAGTATAGACCGTGCACCAGGGGCAGGCGTGCGGCGCCAGCCAAGAGAATGAGCATAATTCATGAAAAAGGTGAAAAAGTTGATTTCCATTGGGCTTGGTTCGCTTTTACGATATCAAGCGCAAAACACCATTCGGCCCCCGTTTCTTGCATGATCGCATTCTACCCGCATGCGCGGTCCGCACCCGCCCAGACTGGACTATGAACATCGACATCGGCTCAACCATCCACCAACTCCTGGATCAGCGTATCGTTTTTCTCGATGGTGCAATGGGCACCATGATCCAGCAGCACCGTCTTTCCGAGGCTGACTACCGCGGTGCGCGTTTCGCCGACTGGGATTCGGACCTGCGCGGCAACAACGACCTGCTGACCCTCACCCAGCCGCAGATCATTCGGGAGATTCACCGGGCGTATCTCCAGGCCGGCGCCGATATCATAGAGACCAACACCTTCAATGCCAACGCAATCTCCATGGCCGACTACGGCATGGAAAGTCTGGTCTACGAACTCAACCTCAACGCGGCCGCCCTGGCCCGCGAGGCGGTGGAACAGGCGCTATGGGATCCGCAGCGCAGTGCTCAGGGGCCTGCCTTCGTGGCCGGCGCCCTGGGCCCGACCAACCGCACCGCGTCACTGTCGCCCGACGTCAACGACCCGGCGTTTCGTAATGTCAGCTTCGACGACCTGGTGGTCGCCTACGGCGAGGCCACCCGGGCGCTATTGGACGGTGGTGTCGACTTGTTGCTGGTTGAGACCATCTTCGACACCTTAAACGCCAAGGCCGCTCTGTTCGCGATTCAGGCCGAGTTTGATCGCAGCCACCGCCGGGTGCCGATCATGATTTCCGGCACCATCACCGATGCATCGGGGCGGACCCTGTCCGGTCAGACCACCGAAGCCTTCTGGAATGCGGTGCGCCACGCCCAACCCCTGAGCATTGGTTTGAACTGTGCGTTGGGTGCCCGGGAGTTGCGTCCCTACGTGGCCGAACTGTCCCGCGTGGCAGACACCTTTGTCAGCGCCTATCCCAATGCGGGTCTGCCCAACGCCTTCGGCGAATACGATGAGGCTCCCGATGAAACCGCAAGCGTAGTGGGTGAGTTCGCCGCCAGCGGTCTGGTCAACATCGTCGGCGGCTGCTGTGGAACCACGCCGGATCATCTTCGCGCGCTGATCGAGGCCTGTCGTGTGCATTCGCCCCGGCCGGTCCCCCGAATCGCACCACAGTTGCGCTTGTCTGGTCTGGAGCCTTTCAACATCGGCCCCGACAGCTTGTTCGTCAACGTAGGCGAGCGCACCAACGTCACCGGCTCAGCCCGTTTCCGTCGCCTGATCCGGGACGGCGACCTGGCCGCCGCGGTGGAGGTGGCACGGCAGCAAGTCACCAGCGGCGCGCAGATCATCGACGTCAACATGGACGAGGGCATGCTGGATTCGGTGGCTGCTATGATCGAGTTTCTGAATCTGATCGCGGCCGAACCGGACATCGCCCGGGTGCCGGTCATGATCGATTCCTCCAAATGGTCGGTGATCGAGGCCGGGCTTAAATGTGTGCAGGGCCGCTCAGTGGTCAACTCCATCAGCCTCAAGGAGGGCGAGGCCCCGTTTCTAGAACAGGCCCGTCTGGCGCGGCGCTACGGGGCGGCCATGGTGGTCATGGCGTTCGACGAGCAGGGCCAGGCGGACACCGTGGCACGCAAACTCGAGATCTGTGAACGCAGCTATCGCCTGCTCACCGAGACCGCCGATGTCGCGCCCGAGGACATCATTTTCGACCCGAATATCTTTGCCGTGGCCACCGGCATCGATGAGCACAACCGATATGCCCGTGATTTCATCGACGCCACCCGGGCGATCAAGGACCGGCTGCCCCATGCCCGGGTGAGCGGCGGGGTCTCCAACGTGTCGTTCTCGTTTCGAGGCAACGAGCCTGTACGCGAGGCCATGCACTCGGTCTTTCTCTATCATGCCATCCAGGCCGGCATGGACATGGGCATTGTCAACGCAGGGCAACTGGCCATTTACGAAGAGATCGAGGCCGATCTGCGAACCCGGGTCGAGGATGTCATTCTGGCGCGGGATGACAACGCCACCGAGGCGTTGCTGGAGATCGCCGATCGTTTCCGGGACGGACACACCGCCCGCGGTCAGGAACAGGACCTGGCCTGGCGGGACTGGCCGGTGGCCGAGCGCCTCAGCCATGCACTGGTCAAAGGCATGGACGAGTTCATCGTGCCCGACACCGAAGCGGCCCGGCTGGAGGCGGCGAGGCCGCTGGATGTCATCGAAGGACCGTTGATGGACGGCATGAACGTGGTGGGCGACCTGTTCGGCGCGGGTAAAATGTTTCTTCCGCAGGTGGTTAAATCGGCACGGGTGATGAAAAAAGCCGTTGCCCATCTGGTGCCCTTTATCGATGCACAGCGGGGCGATGATACCGGATCGAGCAGCAATGGCCGGGTGCTTCTTGCCACCGTGAAAGGCGATGTGCACGACATTGGCAAGAACATCGTCGGTGTGGTGCTCCAGTGCAACAATTTCGAGGTCATCGACCTTGGCGTCATGGTGCCGAGCCAGAAGATATTGGAAACCGCCCGCAGCGAGGCGGTGGACCTGATCGGCCTTTCCGGCCTGATTACCCCGTCCCTGGACGAAATGGTCAATGTGGCGGAAGAACTGGCCCGCCAGGGTTTCCAGCAACCCCTGCTGATCGGTGGGGCGACCACCTCGGTAATGCATACCGCGGTCAAGATCGAACCCAAGTACGAACACCCCGTGGTCTATGTCAAGGACGCGTCCCGGGCGGTGGGTGTTGCGCAGAGCTTGATCAATCCGGAATCGCGGCCTGCTTTTGCCGCAAAGGTTCGGGCAGACTATGAACGCAAGCGTGAACATCATCGCGGGCGGCGGCCGGGCAAGGCCCTCATCGAACTGGACGAAGCCCGGGAAAACCGATTCCAGTGGCGCTGGCAGGATTATCGGCCGCCCGTCCCGCGGCTGGATGGCAGTCGGACCCTTGACGCGTACCCCATCGGCGAATTGATTGCATACATAGACTGGACGCCATTTTTCCAGACCTGGGAACTGCATGGCAGATATCCCGGCATTCTGGACGACCCGGTGGTGGGTTCCGAAGCAACGCGGTTGTTCGAGGATGCGCAGCGTATGCTGCGACAGATTCAGGATCAGGGCTGGCTGGAGGCGCGCGCCACCATCGGTTTTTTTCCGGCCGCCGCCGAAGGGGACGACGTGCTGCTGTTCGAGGACGCAGAGCGGCAACGGGTCCGGACCCGGCTCCACTTTCTACGCCAGCAAATGCGCAAGTCCCGGGATAATCCCAATATGTGTCTGGCCGATTTCGTCGCTCCAGCGGAGTGTGGCGTCCCCGATCACCTCGGCGCATTTGCGGTGACCGCAGGGCTTGGCATTGACGGGCCCCTGGAACGGTTCACGGCGGATCATGACGATTACAACTCGATTCTGCTCAAGGCTTTGGCCGATCGTCTGGCCGAGGCGTTCGCCGAGCGCATGCACCAGCGGGTGCGCACCGAGTTTTGGGGATATGCGCCGGACGAACAGATCAGCAATGCCGACCTCATCGGCGAGCACTACCGGGGTATTCGTCCCGCTCCTGGCTATCCGGCCTGTCCAGAACACTCGGAGAAAGCCGCGCTCTGGTCGCTGCTGGACGTGGAATCGGTCATTGGCATCAGTCTGACCGACAGTTTCGCCATGCTGCCCGCGGCCTCGGTCAGCGGCTGGTACTTCTCGCATCCCGAGGCGCGTTACTTCGGAGTGGGACGCCTGGCCCGGGACCAGGTGACCGACTATGCGCGGCGCAAGGGTTGGTCCCAGACTCAGGCTGAACGATGGTTGTCGCCCAATCTGGGCTATGATCCGGATTGAGCGCCAGTCGATTAGCGGGTTTGAATCAGAGGTGGCTGGAAGGCTTTGCCAGTCCGGCCTCCGCCTTCAGTTTTCCACGGATAAACGCCTGGTGCGGCACATGCAGCAGATGGGCGACTTTACGGACCAGATGCTCTTCGTGCTCGTCTTTTTTGCCGTCGGCGTAGGCGATTTGCCAGAGCAACTCGACGATTTCGATTTTCTGCTCCATGGGGTAGTGGTTGTCGATCAGGCTGGTGAACTGGTACAGCGACACGCCTTCGTCCGCCTCCTTTTCGGCCAGGTCGATCAGTTCCTCGGTCTCGGCCGCCGTCAATTCCAGGAACTCGGCCAGGACGTCAAACAGGGTCTTGCGCTCGACCTCGGTTACGCTGCGGTCGGCGCGAATGGTCTCGATGGCCAGGGCGGCCGTGGCCAACTGCAGTGCATGACCGGATGGCCGAGTCGTTTCGGTTCCGGCGGCGGTGGAGAGCTGTTCTTCGAAAAACCGGCGTATTGCACGTAGCATAGGGGCATCCGGGTAGATGTCGGAAGTGTGGTAAACGGCTGCCCGTGCCAATCTTCGCCGCGGGCCTCAAGCCGGCGCGCGTTGGCAGGTGAGCTAAAAACCCGTCCTCGGCCTATTCTGGCCGATCAAGGCCGGTGCCTCAAATGCGGGTAATCGGCACGGGACACTGGAAGGCATGGTTGATTTTTCAGGGGTCGCAGCTGCATCGTTTTGTCCAGGACCCTGGGCACCCATTCACGCGCTGATCAAAGGGTTTCAGGGGGTGGACAGAAGTGAATCGGCGTTGGACCGAGCCCGCATCTCTGGCCGTGTTCACGGCGGCAGCGCTCTGGATATCCTATGTAGATCCCAGCGACCGGTTGACCTGGTGGCTGGAGGCCTTGCCCGTCATACTCGGTTTGCCGTTGCTGATGCTGACCCGGCAACGGTTTCCCCTGACGCCCCTGGCCTATCGGCTGTTGTTTGTTCATGCGATCATCTTATTGATTGGCGCCCATTACACTTATGCACAGGTGCCCGCCGGTGATTGGGTGCGGGGTTGGCTCGGTCTGTCACGCAACCCCTACGACCGCCTGGGCCATCTGGCGCAGGGATTCGTGCCCGCCATCGTCGCCCGTGAGGTTTTGCTGCGGCGCACCCCATTGGATACCGGTCCCTGGCTGTTCTTTCTCGTCACCTGTTTCTGTCTGGCATTCAGTGCCTTCTACGAATTGATCGAGTGGTGGGTGGCGGTCCTGGGTCGGTTTGCCGCGGACGCTTTTCTGGTAACCCAGGGAGACGTCTGGGACACGCAGTGGGATATGTTTCTGGCATTGTTGGGGTCCATCGCGGCCCAGTTGTATCTCGCCGGCCGGCACGATCGCCAATTGGCGCAACTGGGGTCCTCGGTAGGACCGTCCGCAGCACCCTGATTGGTATTTCCGTGGCCCGGAAAGTGTCCGTGCTGTGCACGCATGGCCGGAGGGGACCGACCGGCCGCGCATCAAAACCGAACGTCGCTTCCCGCTGCACGAGACCGGAATCCAGCAGACGATCCCCAGGAGACGATCCATGAGCCCGCGACCCCAGCCGCACACCCGGTCCGATTACCCGCACTTCCGTGAGCTCACCACCCGCTGGCTGGACAATGACGCCTATGGACACGTCAACAACGTGGTGTATTACGCGTACTTCGACACGGTGGTCAATCAGTTCCTGATCGAACACGGCGTGTTGCAGGTGGCTACCAGCCCGGTGATCGGCCTGGTGGTGGAAACCCAGTGCCGCTACTTCAGCCCGATTACGTTTCCCGATACCGTCTGGGCCGGGCTGCGCGTCGCGCACCTGGGCGGCAGCAGCGTGCGCTACGAGGTGGGGCTGTTCCGCAATGGGGATCAATCAGCGGCGGCCCAGGGGCATTTCGTCCACGTCTACGTGGAACGGGAAAGCCGCCGGCCGGCGGGTGTACCCGATGCCATGCGCCGTCTGCTGCAGATGCTTCAGTCGTCGGGATCCGCCGAGACCAGGTCCGACCATAGCTGACGGTAGCTTGCATAGGTGGCGCCGCTGATGACCGGAATCAGGACCAGGAACCCCAACCCCGCGGGCATTGCGGCGATAAGACTCAAGACCACATAGATGACCGTGAACAGGGTTAGGGGCAGGATGTTCCGGGCTGACGCTTCCAGGCTGCCCATCAGCGCGTCCTTCGCGCTTGCCTGGTGAAACCAGACCAGCGGTATGGCGTAGATCAGTGCCGCCACCACCAGGACAAACAACCCGATCGAGATCAGTGGCAGCATCAGCCCGCCGCCCACCAGCGCGCCCACCGCCGCGTCATCGGACTGGGTGATCGCGCCAACGCCCATGGCCCCGCCCAGCAGCAGGGCGATAAGAACGGCGCCGGCGAAACTGGCCGCCAGCGGGATCAAACCCAACAGCAACAGGGCGTTCAGGCTCTCCCGGGTCTGAAAGGCCGTGAACAAATGCATGGGCAGCACCGGGTTTCCCTTATGGGCCTGATCCGCCGCGTGGAGAAATCCGGCCGCGAACGCCGGCAGACACAGGGCGAAGGCCAGGCCGCCGATCAAGGGCACCAGGTTGATGACCAATGCGATGATCAGAAACAGCAGGGTCAGACCGACCCACATCAGCGGTTGATGCAGAAAAAGACGCCAGCCCCGGGCATACCAATCGAGTGCGTCGGTGGTGGTGCTGGTATGGGGTGTCATCAAAGGTCTTACCGGGCGTCTTGGCGGCGGATGACGGGCTACATCCGTTCACCGCGCCGCTGCTGTCCATGCTGGCCATGTTAGCAGAGCAGGGCGCGTCAGTCCGGCGTGTTGAATCCCTGATCTCCCAAGATCCTCGGGCCGTCCCCAATGCTGCGTTCGTATTCCGCGATCACCTGTGCGCCCAGGAGCAGAATCACCGCCCCCACCTCCAGCGACAAAAGAATCACCACCGTGGTGGCGAAGGTGCCATACACCAGATTCACCAGGGAAAGGGTCGAGAAGTACCAGACCAGCACGTGTCGCGCGATCTCCCACAGCGCGGTGGCGGTGATTCCACCGATCAGTGCATGCGACCACTGCAACTGGCCGACCGGCATTACCATGTAGAGCGAGGTCAGCAGCAGCACCAGGCCAAATACCCCCGTGAGGTAGAGCGTCCAGGGTACGGCGCCAGCCAGTTCGAGGCTCCAGCCGAACAAACTGATCCGCTCCGCTTCCATGGATTGCAGCGCACCGCTCACCAGGGTGATCAACAAAAGACCAATACCCAGGGCGCCGATGAACAGGTAGGGCAGCACGGCGGAAAGCATGAAGTGACGACGCCGGATTCTGACCCGATGGAAAAAAATGACCGACATGGCATTTTCCAGCACGGTGAAGGCGAGAGAGCTGAAAAACAAAAGCACCGCGATGCCGACCCACCCCACCACATGGCGATTGGCCAGCAGATCGGAGATCTGGGCCACCACCGCTTCGGAATGGTCCGGAATGATCAGCAGCAGCTGATCGGCCACGATGCGCATCAGCCGCGCTTCCTCCACCACGTGGGTAAGTCCGATCAGGAGCAGGGTGAACACGGGAATGATGGACAGCAGCGTGTAGTAGGCCACCGCCCCGGACAGCAGCAGGCCCTGGTTGGCCCTGAATCCACCCAGGACCCGGCCGGTGAAACCGGTGAGTCCGCGAAACAGCCCTTTGATGCCGCCCATATGTTTGATCATCCCGCCCAGTCTATCGCCTGGGGCGGTCGGGTTGTACGGTCTCCTGGCCAGAACCCCAGGTGGGCGCTATAGTGCAGTCTGCCTAGGGGAGCCCCGATCCGCGTTGCGGACAGTTGGGGCTGAGAGGTTCCCTGTCGGAACGACCCTCGTACCTGAACCGGATCATGCCGGCGTAGGGAAGGAGCGCAGCCTTGGCCACTTCGGGTTTATCCGAAACGGCGCCCAACACACCCTGTATAAGACCTGAATCGTCGCCTTCCGTGCGTTTGCAAGTGGCGCGTCTGGCCTATGACGGGATGCCCCTGTTCGAACACCTCGAGCTGGCGCTGACGGCCGGTGAAACCACCTGCCTGCTGGGTCCCAGCGGCGTCGGCAAGACGACGATACTCCGACTGCTGGCGGGCCTGCAGCCGCTTGCGGATGGAGACCGCATGGAGGCCAGCGATGGAAGCGCCCTCACCGGCCGGGTCGCCTACCTTGAGCAACGCGGCCTGCTGCTGCCCTGGCTGCCCGTGCTGGATAACGTGCTGTTGGGCGCCCGCCTGCGCGGTGAGTTTCGAGATGCCGACCGGGCCCGCGAGTTGTTGCGGCGGCTCGGGCTTCAGGGCCAGGCAGGCAGCATGCCTGCCACCTTGTCCGGTGGCATGCGGCAGCGGGTCGCCCTGGCCAGAACCCTTATGGAGGATCGTCCCGTCATTCTGATGGATGAACCATTCTCCGCTCTGGATGCGGTAACCCGGTACCAGCTGCAGGCATTGACCGCCGACTTGTTCCGATCGCGCACCGTTCTGCTGGTGACCCATGATCCCGCGGAGGCGGTTCGTCTGGGGCACCGCATCCTGATACTCAAGGGGCGCCCGGCCCGCCTTACGCCTCCTCTGTGTCCGCCCGGCACCCCACCGCGTGACCCTACATCGCCAGTGGAGCTGGCCTGCGGGAAGTCCCTGATGCGTAGCCTCGGTATGGTTCAGAACCCATGTTGAATGTACCGTGGTGCAGCCGTTTTTTGCGCGGGCTCATCATCCTGGTCGGCCTGCTTGCGCTGTGGCAAGTACTGGTCTGGCTGACCGGTGTGCCGCCCTACATACTGCCGTCACCGGTCCGGGTGGTGCAGGCCCTGATGAACAACGGGGGCCTCATCGGGCGGCATCTCGGGGTGACCTTGACCGAGATACTGGCAGGCCTGATCTGTGGCACCGTGCTGGGGGTTGGCGCGGCGCTGATGGTGGGTTACTTCCGTCCGGCCCGGCGCTGGCTGATGCCTGTACTCGTGGCGAGTCAGGCAATTCCGGTGTTCGCGATCGCGCCCCTGCTGGTGCTTTGGCTGGGCTACGGCATGGCTTCCAAGGTGGCGATGGCGACCCTGATCATCTTTTTTCCGGTGACGGCGGCGTTTCTCGATGGGCTCAGGCGCACCGAGCCCGGGTGGGTCGACCTGGCCCGGACCATGACCGCGGGCGTGGGTGGCGCCCCGCCAGAAGGCAATCGTCTGCGTATATTGCTCTACATCCGCACCCCAGCGGCTCTGCCTGCACTGGCCTCCGGTCTGCGGGTGGCCGCCGCGGTGGCGCCCATCGGAGCGGTGGTGGGTGAGTGGGTGGGCTCCAGCGCGGGTCTCGGGTACCTGATGCTGCATGCCAACGGACGCATGCAGGTCGATCTGATGTTTGCCGCCCTGCTGGCCCTGAGCGTCGTTTCCCTGACCCTTTGGTTCGCCCTGGATGCGGCCTTGCGTCGCCTGCTGCCCTGGCAACCCGACCTTTTCTCCGAAACCCAACAAGAGCGAGCGTCATGACCATGTTTTCCCGCTGCTGTCTTCGTTCCCGGTTCTATTTCGCCTTGTCCCTGGTCTGTCTGTTGATGGTGGGTCCTGGCGCCCACGCCCAGGAGAAACTGACCGTTCTGCTGGATTGGTTCGTCAATCCCGACCACGCGCCCCTGTTTGTGGCGCAGGAACTCGGCTACTTCCAGGCGCGGGGGTTGGATGTGGAATTCATCGCCCCTGCTGATCCCAACGATCCGCCCAAACTGGTGGCCGCCAAGTCGGCCGATCTGGCTGTTTCCTACCAACCTCAATTGCAGATTCAGGTGGCGGCGGACCTTCCCCTGAAGCGCATCGGCACCTTGGTCGCGACGCCCTTGAATGCGCTGGTGGTGCTCGCCGATGGCCCGATTCGCAGCTTGGCCGATCTCAAGGGGCGCAAGGTTGGGTTCTCCGTGGGTGGCTTCGAGGACGCGGTGCTGGGCGCCATGCTGAAGCAAAACGGTTTGAGTCTGGCATCGGTAGAACTGGTCAACGTCAACTTCTCCCTGTCGCCCGCGCTGATCTCCGGACAGGTGGATGCCGTGATCGGTGCGTTTCGCAACTTTGAGCTCAATCAGATGGACCTGGTGGATCGCCCTGGACGGGCCTTTTATGTGGAGGAACACGGGGTGCCTGCATACGATGAGTTGATTCTGGTCGCCCATTCGGATCGTCTGGCGGACCCGCGCTTCCGGTCATTTCTGGACGGCCTGGAAGCGGGCGTCCAGTATCTGGTCAACCACCCGGACGAGAGTTGGGAATTGTTCATCGAGGGCCGCCCGGAACTGGACGATGAACTCAATCGCAGGGCCTGGCGCGACACCCTCCCGCGCTTCGCACTGCGACCCGCGGCGCTGGACTCAGTTCGGTATCAGCGATTCGCCGGCTTCCTGCAGGAGCACGGCCTGATCGACACGGTGCGGCCGGTGGCCGACTACGCGGTCGAGTTGCATCCTTAGGGAAGCCAGATTCGTTCGTACGGATTGCGTTTCGGTCCATAAGGGCGCAGGTGTCAGGCCCCCGGCTTGAAGGTAGCCATTCTGCGGCCGGGCCGGGCAATGCCGCAGATCCGTTCTTGTGGGCGAAACCCCATAGCGAGCGTGCCAATAGCAGGCATTCCCTTGGTACTGAGCTGGAACAACTATTGCCGCGTTCTAGTGGGTCTGGACTCAGTCCACCGGGGCGCCGATGCGCCGTATTGCTTTGACGGCGCCTTCCGCGCCAAGCTGTTGCCATGATCAAGCGCGCTAGTGATCCATCTGGACCCAAGTTGGCCGTGCGGCGTGTCGCCGCTCTGCTGGTGGTGTTTGCCTGGTCGGCGGTGGGCACGACGGCCGAGGTGTTTCGTTGGGTGGACGAGGGCGGGGTCACCCACTTCAGCGAGTCGCCGCCGGAGCAGGAAGCCCAGGACCTGCAGACCCTTGAGCTCGCCGATCCAGCCCCGCGCAGCGATCCGGAGAACTACTACTACTCAATCGCCAACCAGAGCAAGCGGATGGAGGCGATGCGGGCGGAACGGGAAAAGGCCCAGGCCGAGCGCGATCTGGCGAGGCGGCAACTGGAGCTTGAGGCGGCCCAGAACCAGGTCCAGCCGCCACCCCCGCAAACGGAAGTCATCACCCGATTTGCCTACCCGCCGCCCTATTATGCGCCGGGCTGGCCCCGGCCACCCCATCCCGGCATCTATCCGCCCGGCATCGGGCACAAGCCGCCGTACCGGCCACCGACGGTTGAGCCCTACCGCCATCCGTACGACAACTGGCGGGGCGGTCCAGCCCGAATATGGCATCACTGAAACCGGTATTGATCATGGACAGGCCTTCGATCCGTGTTGCCATGTGGTCCGGTCCCCGCAACATTTCCACGGCCATGATGCGCGCCTGGGAGAATCGGCCGGATACCGTTGTGGTGGATGAGCCGCTGTACGGTTATTACCTGTCCCGGACCGGTCTGGATCACCCGGGCGCGGCCGAGGTGATCGCGCATCAGGACACGGACTGGCACCGGGTGACGGCGGGTCTGACCGGGCCGATCCCGGATGGTCGTGCCGTCTATTACCAGAAACACATGACCCATCATCTTTTGCCGGAGATCGATCTGGCCTGGGTCGATGGCTTGCAGAACTGCTTTCTGATCCGCAGCCCCGAGGCGGTGCTGGCTTCCTACGTGAAGAAGCGGGAGCAGGTGAACGCCGAGGATCTGGGTTTCCGCCGCCAGGCCGAGATATTCGACCACGTCTGCCAGTGCATCGGCCGGGTGCCACCCGTGCTGGAGGCGGGGGAGTTCCTGAAACAGCCGGGACCTATGCTCGAACTGCTTTGTCGACACCTTGGCCTGGACTACTCGGAGCGGATGCTGAAATGGCCGCCAGGTCCCCGGGAGACCGATGGAGTGTGGGCCAAGCACTGGTATGCGGCGGTCGAAGCCTCTACCGGATTTGCACCGTATGTGGAGCGGAATCCGCAGCTGCCGTCGGGGCTGCGCGCCATCGCCGCGGCATGCCGGCCCTACTACGAACGCCTGTATCCACATCGTCTGGGTCAATAGTGGCCGCCCAGGTCGCCGCCTTGACCAAAGGGCGACTGCATAAGGCGGCCAACCAGCTTGCCGCCCGCCACCAGGCGCTGGGCCGGCTGCACCGTCGCTACGGACCGCCAAGCCTGTGGGCCCGACCCCAGGGTTTCTCGACCCTGGTTCTGATTATTCTGGAGCAGCAGGTTTCCCTGGCATCGGCCCGGGCCGCCCACGATCGGCTGGCGCAGAGGCTGGGTGAAATCACCCCCGAGGGATTGCTGTCCCTGGACGATTCGGATCTTCGGGCCTGCGGTTTCAGCCGCCAGAAGATGGGCTATTGCCGCGGTCTGGCCGAGGCCCTGATCCGCGGCCGTCTCCTGCTCACGTCCCTTGCACCGCTGCCGGACGACCTGGTCAGACAGCAACTCACGGCGCTCAAGGGCATAGGGCGCTGGACTGCCGATATCTACCTGCTCATGGGACTATTGCGCCCGGATGTCTGGCCGGTGGGGGATCTGGCATTGCGGCGGATGCTGGCTCAGATAGCGGGGCTCGACACCTTGCCGGACCGGGCGACTGAACTGGCCCTGGCGTCGGCCTGGTCGCCGTGGCGGGCCGTGGCGGCGCGCATGCTCTGGCAGGCCTATCTGGGGGGCGCCGCCAGCGAACCGAAATCCTGCGACTAGCTGATGCACAATCGGACAAGGTTGCCGGCCTGATCTTGGGGTTTGTTGAAAT
>JAHEDQ010000085.1:15065-17992 GCA_024641125.1 Candidatus Competibacteraceae bacterium
ATGGCAGCTTTGCAGCTTTGCAGCTTTGCAGCTTTGCAGCTTTGCAGCTTTGCAGCTTTGCAGCTGTTGCGGACTGTGAGCCGCGTCCGGTACTCGCCGATTGAAAGCGCTGAATCGGAGTACAAGACTCTGGGATCCGGTTACTTGGCGCAGCGACTGAACGCGGGTCGAGTCGGGACGTTTCTCGACCCACTCAGGTAGAAGGACGGCTTAGTGGGCGCTGGCTCAAGGCCAGCAGAACAGCACCCGCAAGAAATGCCGCCGACCACAGCAAACCGCGTGGCAGGCCACCGGGTCCATCGGAAATCCAGCCGATTAAGCTCGGGCCCACGATCTGGCCAGCGGCAAACACTATGGTGAATGCGCTGATGCCGGCCGCCCATGCAGCTGGCGGGAGGTTGTGACGCACGAACGCGGTGGTCGACGCCACGACCGACAAAAGCACGCAGCCGAACAGCACGCCCGAGACCGTAATAGCAATTGGATGTTTACTGAGCACCGGCAGCGCTGTGGCGAGCGCCAGCAAACCGTTGAGCAACGCGAGCGCTTCACCGCCGCGCGCGCGGTCGATCGTTCCGGCCCACAGCCACGACGACGCGATGACGCCGAGGCCAAGCAGGATGTAGAAAGCGATCACGAGCGCAGGCGCGACGCCCTGCTCCCGAAGCAGGGTGACGATGAAGGTCATGTAGCCGATGTAACCGAGGCCGAACAGCAGGTATGCGATCATCGCGGGGGCGAGCGAGATCCAATGGATCCGAATCGCAGCGGCTTGAGCCGCCGGTTTCGAGTCGAGCCCGCGCGCCGCGCGTGCGACTGTTGCGGTACAGAGCGCCGCGCCGACGCCAAGCACGATCCAGGCGCTACGCCAGTCGAGCGGTGGCACCACGAGTGCGGATGCCACGATTCCGACGCCGGTGCCGCCGTAGAACAGGCCGAGGACGAGCCCAGGCCGCTGCGCCTTCTGCGCCAGTCGTGCCGCAAGCAATCCGCCGCCAACGAACATCCCCGCGCTTCCAATGCCGGCAAGCAAGCGCAACGCGTAAAGGCTGGCATCATTGAACGCGATCGCATGCGCTGCAAGTACCACGGCCGTTCCGAGACCGCTCAGCACAACCACGCGCCGCGCGTCGAGGCGGGCAAGCCAGCGCGGTGCGAGCAAAGCACCGACGAAATAGCCCGCCGCATTCGCTGTGTTCATCGCGCCCGCAACGAAATAGTTCCAGCCGAGTTCGGCCCGCATCGGTGGTAACAGCAGTGCGTAGGAGAACCGAGCCAGCCCCAGCGCAACCGTGGCGGCAAGCGCCAGTGCCATCGCCACCGCGATCGGAGCGGGCTCGTCCTTCATTCGTCTCCCGCTTTCTTCTTTTGCCGATCGAGTCTGGCGAGTATATACGGCATAAATACCGCGTCTCACAGGCCCGCCGCGATCCCGCCCAGCGAGCCACTTCAGGGAGGCGTTGCCGCTGGGCCTTAGAGTCGCAATTTCGGGTCGAAGATCGCGACTCTAAGGCCTTTGGAGAGCCGTTTCTATGGCGCAAAGTGCATTCAAACTATAGTGTTGCCGCGGTCCGACCCGGTCAGCCTCCCGGCCATTCAAACTATAGTGTTGCCGCGGTCCGACCCGGTCAGCGCTCCCCCGGTCAGCGCTCCGGTCAGCGCGCCTTCGCCTTATGGGCAACGCCGAGCCCGGCCTGATACCTGAGGTTGCCGACCGCTTGCAGCAGCTGCGTGACCTTCTCCAGGCTCGGGATATCCGGCAGCCTGCGTGGCTCTTAGATCCGGCGCATCTTCTTCATCGCCTCGGGCCGATCCAAGGTCACCTCGAAGAAGAACTTCAGACCTGTGAGGGTCGCGTTCACCATGATGCCCGAGTTCCCTTGCTCGACAATGTTCAGCTGAGAAGGCCTGAGATCCTCCGCCTCGGCGGTGTCTGGGGAACGGCCCGGATGACGGGTGAAGTTCGTCTCCGCCCGAATAAATGCACTCTGTGTGTTCCGGCTTAACCTAAGCAGCCTCATGCTCTCGATCATGCGCCGGCGCAGTGGACTAATAGCTTTGGCAGCCTGCGCTAAGCGACTCCTCGAGGCGCGAATCCACGCTTGCGATGCTGCCTTACCGCTTCACTTCCAAGATTCGCGACGGACCACAGACACTCGCTCAATCAATCACCTTGATCGGTCCAGGCTGTGCCAATGGGGCGCGCCAATCTCCGCCACCCAATGGCGCCCGCCTCGGCAGGCAGGCTCCATTGTCGGCGGCGGCTATCACTGTGGACAAGCCTGCCCTTGAAGCACAATAGGAACCGGAGCCCCGCCTTCCGGCACCAACGCCGTGCCGATCACTTGTAGGCAACCATCACCCTGGATACCAAACTGAATCTGGAACGTGGCTTTGTCTCCAACCGCAGCCGGCGGTGTCAGGAATGCACAGCCGGGACTGACTGACACATTCTGCATGTTCGCCGTCACAATGCCTCTACCCCCTTTGTCCACGGTGTAAGTCGCTGCACCCCACTGACTAATGACGCACGCTCCCCCAATATTTTGCGTGACCACCGATGGAGCATTGCCCGCGGCATCGGCACAAAAGCGGATAAGCGTTGAAATAGGCAACTGGAAGGTTGGATTGCTCAGGTCAGGCAAGAGCGTACCGTAAGTGGAAGCCACATAGCAGCCGTTCAAGCTTTCAACTGAAAATGTACTCGATTCAGCCGCGACGGTAGGTTGCACTGACAGTCCGAAAATGACCAAAGGAATTAAAATATGCGATCTCATGACACACTCCTAACGTGGGCTGCTTCATCCGATGAAATGCAATTCCCACCGCTAATTTTAGCAGACCCGAAGGCGTCCGCCGGCAGCACCCTTCGGACTGTCGGCGTTTAAGTCCGGGGAGTTACCTGGTCCATCACGGTGGATCGCCAG
>JAHEDQ010000280.1 GCA_024641125.1 Candidatus Competibacteraceae bacterium
ACCCGCCGCGATTCGTGCACACTTCGAATGATCCAGCCACAAGCCAATAAAACCCACGTATTGTTGCTCACGCTACTGCAGGTACTCGCGGCACCGGCATACGCCGAAACCGACGTGGCCGTCGGTGGCATCCGCCTCGAACAGGAGGCCAATGTGGCCGGCGTTCCCGGCGACGTGCAGGATGCTCTGGAAGAAGCGGTTGAGCCGGAGCAAGCCGGCCGCAAGCGCAACTTCGAGACGGTCGTCGCCCCCATCCCTTCGCGCAGCCCCTTGCTGGGCTGGACGCTCAGTGTGCCGGCCATGTTCCTGTACCGCCCGGCCGGCGCAGATCCGGAGGACCAGGTCTGGGTTTCAGGAGCGTTTGGTTTTTACGCCGAGAACGACAGTTGGGGTGGTGGCCTGTTCCACAAGATGAGCGTGGGCGGTGACGCCTGGCGCCTGAAGGGGGCACTCTTCCATGCCGATTTGAACTACGACTATTACGGCATCGGCGGTGGGGGTGACGGCCCGTCGATACCGCTGTCACAACCGACCGACCTGGTCATGCTGGAGGCACTGCGCCGGGGTAGGCCGAATCTGTACTTTGGACTGAAAGCCATCTATGGCGAGACGGAGGTTCGGTTGGACCTACCCGGCGATATCTTGCCGCCCGGCATCGGGCCCGAAGACCTGCGTCTCGACTTCACGCTGGCCACCCTCAATCCGCGATTGCAGTTCGACACCCGGGACAACGAATTCTATCCGCGGGATGGTTTTCTGATTGACGGGGACGTCGCCATCAGCCGCGAATCCATCGGCGCCGATGCGGATTATGAGAAATACGAATTCAGTGCCAACAACTATTCCTCGTTGGGTCAGGCGGGCGTGCTGGCTTCCAGGCTGCACATGAAATACGTGGGTAAGAATGCGCCGTTCTTCCTCTACCCCGCATTTGGCCAGGGGTCGGATCTGCGCGGATACCAGACCGGCACCTACCGTGATCGCTTCCTGGTTGCGGCGCAGGCCGAGTACCGCCACCGCTTTACCCCACGGCTCGGTGCCGTGGCATTTGCCGGCGTTGGCACCGTCGCGCCCGATTTCGCTGACTGGGGAAAAACGCTGGGTTCCGTGGGCGCCGGCTTCCGCTACGTATTGGCGCCGAAGAACAACCTAAGCCTGCGCATCGATATTGCCCGCGGGCGCGATGAGAGCATTTACTACGTGAGCATTGGCGAAGCGTTTTAGGGGTGTATCGCTTCTTCGCCATGATCCAGTTCTACTGTCTGTTGAAAATACTAACTTGACACCCGGACCAGTTTTTTCAGGCTAGGTCAGGATACCAATCCCTATTAGCTACAGTGAATGTCCAGTTACATTCACTATTGACTTGATATTCGTCATGATTCGAGGAATTTTGGCTCGCTTATCTATCAGCACTAGCCAAGAGTTAGTGTTTCTACCGCAGGGATGCGGGTGGGAGCGGGAGACAGACAGCCCGGTTATTTTCTAATTCAAAGGGTTGATTACCAACTTTACGGTACAGATGGGTTGTCTCGCTTCGTTGAGTGCGTCATGCGCTCAATCACCCTGGGGAGAGACAGATTGCTTGTAGCAAGTCCAACACTGGACACAAACGATCAGGCTCTCGATTGTTCCAATTTTCAAGCAATGAGAGAAATCTATGAACCGTAAAACTTTCTACTGCTTCACTGCAGTATCTATGGTCTTATGCCTCGCTTTCGCGGCCTCTTTACAGGCGGCGGACTCGCTCGCCAACGCTGTCAAAAGCGGTAAGGCCAAGTCGTACATCGTCGTGATGGAACAACAGCCCGTGATCAGCTATGAAGGCGAGATCACAGGGTATGAGGCCACCCGGCCGGGCAAAGGCACCAAGATCAATCCCAAGAGCGCCCACGTCACAAAGTATCAGAAATTCCTGAAGTCACAACACGACAAGACACTGACGGATGCAGGTGTTGCTCAGGCTGCCAGGGTTCACACCTACACCATTGCCCTGAACGGGTACTCCGCCATTCTAACCGCTGAGCAGGCCAAGGCCGTTAAAAGACAGGCGGGCGTGGTCAAGGTGATGGAAGACACGATGCGCTACCTCGAGACGGACTCGAGCCCCGCATTTCTGGGTTTGGACGTTGACGGCGGTGCGTGGGAGAAAGGCTATACCGGCGAAGACGTGGTTGTCGGTGTAGTCGACAGCGGCATCTGGCCCGAGCATCCCAGCTTTGCGGATGATGGCAGTTATTCGCCCATGCCGCCGCTCGACGACTCGCGGCCCAATTGCGAATTCGGCAATACGGCCCATAACCCAGATGACGCACCCTTCACCTGCAACAACAAGCTGCTGGGCGCCCGTCAGATGCTGGATACCTACCGTGCACTCGTCGGGGCCGAGCCGGATGAATTTGATTCGGCCCGCGATGACGATGGCCACGGCACGCATACAGCATCGACTGCGGCAGGCAACGCCGGTGTCGAGGCCACTGTGCTGGGCGTTCCACGCGGTGTCGTCTCGGGCATTGCCCCGCGCGCTCGCGTGATTGCCTACAAGGGCCTGGGAAACCTGGGCGGCTTCACTTCTGACCTGGCGGCAGCTATTGACCAGTCAGTTGCAGACGGCGTCGACGTAATTAATTACTCCGTTGGTGGCGGGGCATCCGAACCGGGAGCAGACGAAATTGCGTTTCTGTTTGCCGATGATGCCGGCGTGTTTGTAGCTACTTCGGCGGGCAATTCCGGCCCGGGCGCATCCACTTTGGGCAATCCGGGTACCATGCCCTGGTTGACCACCGTCGGCGCCAGTACGCAGAATCGCAGCTTTGAAGGTTCCGCCTCGTCCAGCGATGGCTGGGAGTTTTTTGGCGCCTCAATCACGGACGGCACGACAGAATTGCCGCTGGTGGATTCGGCGGATGCTGGCTCGGAATTGTGTAATCCTGGCGACCTCGTTCCGTTGGAGGTCGGCGGGAAGATCGTTCTCTGCAAGCGCGGCGCCATTGCGCGGGTTGCAAAAAGCTTTGCGGTTATGGTGGCTGGCGGCGCGGGCATGATCCTTTACAATGCCAATGACGGCCAGAGTCAGAACGCGGATACGCATTGGTTGCCCTCGGTTCACATCAACAACACGGATGGCCTGGTAATCAAGGCGTACATTGCTGGCAGCGGCGACCCGATTGCGCAAGTCAACGGTGGGGAAAAAGTCTATGTCGACGCGCCGTACATGGCCGCATTCTCGTCACGCGGTCCGAACCCAATTTCACCCGACATTATCAAGCCGGACATCACGGCTCCCGGTGTCAATATACTGGCCGGGCATTCCCCGTTTCCCGACCCGGGTTCCGTTCCCGGTGAACTCTTCCAGGCGATTGGCGGCACCTCGATGTCCAGCCCCCATATCGCGGGCGTCTTTGCCCTCATCAAGCAGGTGCACCCGGACTGGAGCCCCGCCATGGCGAAATCCGCGTTGATGACCACGGCGTATCAGGATGTGATAAAAGAGGATGGCATGACGCCAGCCGATCCGTTTGATTTCGGTGCCGGTCATGTTAATGTCGAAGGCCCAGTCAACAAGGGATCTGCTTTTCAGCCAGGCTTGGCATACGATGCCGGTCTCTTTGAATACGCGGCCTATACCTGTGGTGAAAACTTCGGTGTCTTCACGCCCGGATCCTGCGACTTCCTGGAGTCCATTGGCGTCCCCATGGATGCCGCTAATCTTAACCTGCCATCGATAGGTGCCGACGGGATTCCCGGGTCTCAGACCATCCAGCGCACAGTGACCAGCGTCGCGAAAGAAAGCTCGTGGCGAGAATACACAGTTTCTGTGGATGCGCCTGAAGGATATGCTGTATCGGTCAATCCATCCAAACTCCGCCTGAGAAAAGGCGATACGGCAACCTACGAGGTAACTCTCACCAATGTCTCCGCTCCGCTAGGCGAATGGCGCTTCGGTTCGCTGACCTGGACCGATAAAACCGGTAACTATTCGGTCCGGAGTCCGATTTCTGTTAACGCATCGCTGTTCCAAGCTCCAGAGGAGGTCGAAGGTTCCGGCGAAACCGGCTCGACCAGTTTCGATGTCAGCTTCGGTTACACCGGTTCGTACGCGGCTGCAGCTCACGGACTGGAAGCAGCCACGGTGACCAGCGATAACGTGGTTCAGGATCCGGACCAAAGTTTCGACCCGGGCGACGGATACAGCAACCTGCACCAGTTCAATCTCTTAGGTACCGCATATTTCCGGATCGCGATGCCGCCAGAAGCGGTGAGTGATCCGGCAATAGACCTGGATATCTTCGTTTACGATCCGAATGGTGTTCAGGTCGCATCCAGCACCAACGGAGGAACCGATGAATTGATCGACATTGCACTTCCGATGGACGGCACCTGGAGCGTTTATGTGCATGGTTGGCAAACGGTTGGGCCTTCCGCCAACTACGACATGTACAGCTGGGTCATCTCCGCGACCCCGGGCGGCAATCTCACGATTAACTCGGCGCCCACCGCGGCTGCGATCGGTACAATGGAAACCATCGATGCGAGTTGGACCGGCGCCACGGACGGAGAATGGCACCTGGGTGCGGTCTCGCACACCGGGGATTCCGGCTTGCTGGGGCTGACGCTGATCGACGTAGATAACCGCTGAGCATGATGTGTTCAGACCCTGCGAGTTTCAGGCTCGCAACGGTCTTAGGGTGCGAAACGATGTGCCCCCGCGCTGACGCGCGGGGGCACACTTTCATCCGCAAGCCGATTCGACTTCCAGAGACTAGGCTGAGGCTTCGCTCTAGGTAGGTGAGGTTGATGGAAATCCCATCATC
>JAHEDQ010000004.1 GCA_024641125.1 Candidatus Competibacteraceae bacterium
GCTGCAACGCCGCAGTGGCGTATCTGGGGCGCTCCCGACGGGCAAGGCGATAAGCGCCCATCCGCGGTGTTGGGCGCGCTTGAATGAGCGCAGGCTAGTCCTGCGCCCGCCCGCCTAGCGCCTGGGCGCTTCTCGCCTTGCTGATATGCAACGAACTTATGGGACGGGACACTAGGTGTCCACCAGCGTAAACTCCGCCCCGCAGTATGGACACTTGGCGTGCCCACCCTCCTCCAGCGAGAGATAGACCTTGGGATGAGAATTCCACAGGGTCATGCCGGGCATGGGACAGCTGAGGGGCAGGTCAGCCCGGGAAACCGTGTACTGGTTCTCGGCGTTGGCCTGGACCGGTTCGATCTGCGCCATGGATGCCGTGCCTCCTGGAAAGTGTTTGTGTATGCTCAATCGACCAGAGTCAGCCACTCGGGATACGCGTCCCGACGGCCGTGTACCTGGTCGAAGTACATGCTCTGCAGGCGCTCCGTGATGGGGCCTCGCCCGCCGTTGCCGATATCCCGCCCGTCCACCTGACGAATCGGCGTCACCTCCGCCGCGGTACCGGTGAAGAAGGCCTCGTCGGCGGTGTAGACCTCATCCCGCGTGATGCGCTTTTCAGTAACCTTGACGCCGATATCCTGGCAGAACCGCATGATGGTATCGCGGGTGATGCCCTCCAGACAGGCGCTTAGGTCGGGCGTGCTAATCACCCCGTCTCGGACAAGAAAAATGTTCTCGCCGCTGCCTTCGGCCACAAATCCCTGGGTGTCCAGCAGCAGTGCTTCGTCGTACCCGTTTCTCAGCGCTTCCTGCAGGGCCAGCATGGAATTGATGTAATTGCCGTTCGCCTTGGCTTTGCACATGGCGGCGTTGACGTGGTGGCGGGAGAACGAGGAGGCATGCACCCGGATGCCGCGTTCGATATTCTCGGCGCCCAGGTAAGCACCCCATTCCCACGCCGCCACCATCAGATGTACGCTCAGGTTGTCCGCCCTGAGGCCCATCCCTTCGGAACCGTAGAACGCCATGGGCCGGATATAGGCGCTTTCCAGTTCATTCTGGCGGACCGCGTCCCGGCACACCTGGTTGATTTGTTCACGGCCGTAGGGTAGCGCCATACCCATGATCTTGGCCGATCGCATCAGCCGGTCGGTATGGGCATCGAGCCGAAAAATCGCCGCGCCCCGATCTGTGCGGTAGGCGCGCACGCCCTCGAACACCCCCATGCCGTAGTGCAGCGTATGGGTCAGCAGGTGGGTCTTGGCTTCACGCCAGGGAATCATCTGGCCGTCCAGCCAGATCAGGCCATCGCGGTCATCGAACGTCATTCCGGTGTCTCCTCAAGCACAATCTCTGCATCCGTCCCGGGGGCCATGAGTCGGGACCATATGTCGCACACCCCCAGTCGGGCCCTTTCCAGGGACTCGGTCACCTGATCCACGGGCAGCAGCGCCTCGTTTCCGCGCAGCTTACCCAGGTGGCCGAGATGCCTCAGCGCCCGGTAGGCATCCCGCAGCAGACCCGCGTCTTCCGGCGCCATCAGGCCGCAGGCCTCCAGCGCGTCGAGTTGGCGGATGTTGTCGCTCCAGACCAGGAGTTCCGGATGGGCGTGAGCGCCCGCCAGAACCGCGTATTGCACCATAAATTCGATGTCCGCGATACCGCCCGGATCGTGCTTGAGATCGAAGAAACCCGGCTTTTTGGCGCCCAGTTCAACCCGCATGCGTTCGCGCATTTCCCGAACTTCGACCCGCAGCGCATCCGCATCCCTGGGCTGCGACAGAATCTCCCGCCGAAGTTGCTCAAATGCCGCGGCCATCTCCTGGGGTCCGGCCACCACCCGGGTCCTGACCAGGGCCTGATGCTCCCAGGTCCAGGCCTGACTGCGCTGGTACTCGGCGAACGCTGCCAGACTGGTCACCAGCAGACCCGATCGACCGCTGGGCCGAAGCCGGGTGTCCACCTCATACAGCACCCCTGCCGCGGTCTGAGTGCCCAGCATATGGATGATGCGCTGGGCCAGGCGGACGAAAAAGCTTGAATTGTCCAGGGCGCGCGGACCATCGCACTCCTGACGCTGTCCATGGCTATCGTGCAAAAAAACCAGATCCAAGTCCGATCCATAACCCAACTCGATGCCGCCCAGCTTGCCGTAGGCGACAACCGCAAAATCAGCTCGAACCCGCCGCCCATCAATCTCATACCAGGGCTCCCCGTGCTTGCGGATCAGATCGTTCCAGGCGATATCAACCACTTTTCTGATGACGGTCTCGGCAATCCAGGTCAGGCAGTCACTCACCACCATCAGGCGCATACCGCCGCTGACGTCGGCGGCGGCCACCCTCAGCATATTGGTCTGCTGGAAATGGCGCAGCGCGTCCATCTGCTGCTCCAGATCGTCGCCCGGCGCCCGGGCCAGGAACACGTCCAGTTCCCGGGCCAGAGCTTCCGGCCGCAGGGGTTCATAGAGCGTCCCCGGGGTCAGCAGATCATCCAGCAGCAGCGGGTGTTTGCCCAGGTACTCGGCTATCCATGGGCTTGCCGCGCACAGACGGACCAGCTGCGACAGGGCCAACGGGTTCTCCACCAACAAGGCCATATACACACTGCGGCGGGCGACGCTCTGCACCAGATTGAGCACCCGTACCAGGGTCTCGTCCGGATGCTCCACGCCGGCCACCGCACCCAGCAGCAGCGGCATCAAGGCGTTTAGACGTTCACGCCCGTTCTTGGTCAGCGCACGGCAGGCATGTCCGACACGCAGACGCTGCAGCTGCCCCAGGGCTGCATCCGGGTCGCTGAAACCGCTCGCCCGCAACTGCGCAATGGCGGTCGCATCGGCAGTTGCGCCGGTCCAGATTCCGACCCAGCCCAGCTCCGCGGCATCGCCCTCTTCGCTCTGGGGCGCGGCAAACACCTGCTGGAATTGCTGCTCGACCCGGCGCACATGGACCATCAGGGCGCGCACGTAGCCGCCCCAGTCGTCAAACCCCATGGTCATGGCGAGCCGGGCCTTGCCCGGGTCATCCACCGGCAGATCGTGCGTTTGCTGGTCCTTGTACGCCTGAATGCGGTTTTCGCTGCGACGCAGGAACCGATACGCCTGTTTGAGATGGGCCACGGCGTAGGCGGGCAGATTGTCGTCCGCCGCCAATTGATCCAACACGGTGACGATGCTGCGGCTTTGCAGGGCCGGGTAGCGCCCCCCGTAGATCAGCTGAAAAGCCTGGCCGATGAACTCGATCTCACGGATGCCGCCGGGACCCAGTTTGACGTTGCGCCGCAGCCCTTTACGCTCCACCTCACGGGCGATCAGCAGCTTCATCTCGCGCAGGGATTCAAAGGCGCCGTAGTCCAGATACCGCCGATAGACAAACGGCCGCAAGCGGCGCATGAGTTTTTCGGCCTCGGCCCGATCCCCCGCTATCGGGCGCGCCTTGATCATGGCATAGCGTTCCCACTCCCGGCCGTGGATCTGGTAATAGTGTTCCAGCGCGTCGAAATGCATCACCAGCGGACCCGCCTCACCAAAGGGCCGCAACCGCATATCCACCCGAAACACGAACCCCCGGTCGGTGTTCTCACCCAGCACTTTGATCAGTTTCTGGCCCAGGCCCCGAAAAAACTCCTCGTTTGTGATCGGCCGGCGAGCGTCGGTTTCACCCTTGTCCGGATAGGCGAAAACAAGATCAATATCGGACGAGAAGTTGAGTTCCATTCCGCCCAGCTTGCCCATGCCGAGCACCACCATGGTTTGCGGCTGACCCTTGGCGCTGCGCGGCTGGCCACGGCGTTCCGCCTCCCAGGCGTGCAAACGCCGCAGCGCCGCGTCGACGCAGGCGTCGGCCAGCCAGGACAGTTCGCGCAGCGTCTCATCGAGATCGGCCGCCCCGACCAGATCGCGCCAAGCCACGCGCACCATCTCACGGTTGCGAATCCGCCGCAGCGCGACGGACAGTTCGGTAATGGATTCGGCGGCCTGGGCGGCGTCATCCGTCCGCTGGGACAAGGCGTCAGCCGGGTAACCGCGGTTCAGATCCCCGGACGCCAGCAGCTGCGCCAGCATGTCCGGATCCCGTATACAGCTGCGGGCGACGAAGTCACTGCCGGCCCATACCCGGATCACCGCATCGGACAACACGTCGTCGGCACGGATCTGATCAGCCAATTCCGGTGCCGCCTGGACAAAGGCTTCCCAACGGTCCGCCGTGGCATCGACCAGCGGCTCCGGTAGACGGTTGCGGATGGTGGACAACATGGCCTCATCCATACGCCGCGCCCGCATCAGGTGGGTTCAAACAGCCCCGCATGTGCCCGTCCCCCCGATCAAGTCCGAATCCCAACACGCCACACTCCACATAAGGTCGCCAGCCAGAATCGCTCAAGCAGTACTGGCGTTCTGGTCAGCAGATCCTGGGCAAAGGATCGTCTTCAAGCTCTTCCAGGAAACGCTCGCCGCCCAGGTCGGTTTCCAGAACGACGCCGGCGCCGGGTTCCATCACCCCAACACGGGCCGCACCGGCACCGCTCGGCAGTTGCCACCATCGGCTCAGGGCCACATCCGCCGCTTCCGGCGAGAGTACGGCAACGACACGGCCCTCGCAGGCCAGACTGTAAGCATCGTACCCCAGCATCTCGCACACCGAGCGCACCGGATCCCGGACCGGCACCTGATTTTCCCACAACCGCGCAGCCATGCCCGTTGCTCTGGCCAGCTCATGGGCGACCCCGGTGAGCCCGCCCCGGGTTGGATCGCGCATGAACCGCAACCCTGGCAAATCCAGCAGCGCGCGAGTCAGCGGAAGCACCGAGGCGTTGTCCGATTGAAGATCGCCTTTCAGGCCAAACTGCTCCCGGGCCAACATCACGGTGATGCCGTGATCACCAATCGGACCGCTGACCAGAATCGCGTCGCCGAGCTGAACCTGGGCCATGCCCAGAGTAAGGCCAGGCGGCTTCACACCGACCCCGGCGCTGATGAGATACAGGCCGCCACCCTGTCCACGTGGCACCACCTTGGTGTCGCCCGCCACCACCCGAACCTCGGATGACCGGGCCGCGGCAGCCAGATCGGCCACGATTCGGTCCAGCTGCGCCAGCGGCAAGCCTTCCTCGATCAGGGCGCTGAGACTGAGATAGCGCGGCGTAGCGCCTGCCACCGCCAGATCGTTGACCGTGCCGTGCACCGCCAGCGAGCCAATGCTGCCGCCGGGAAACTCCAGGGGCTGGACGGTGAAACCATCGGTGGTGAAATAGGGCGTCCCGCCTTCGAGAGTCAGAGGCACCGCATCGGCATGGGTATCCATTTCCGGATTGGCCAGGTGGCGCTCGAACACCTGCTCGATGAGTTCGCGCATATAGCGGCCGCCATTGCCATGGGACAAGGCAATGCGCAGATCATCCGCCATGCCCACGCCTCTGCTGTCGCATCTTGTTGCCTTCCTCGACGGCGGCCCACTCCACCACCTGGCCAAAACTGAGCCCACCGTCGTTACAGGGCACGATCCGATGTTGGCATACCGGAAACCCCTGCCCAACAAGAGCGCCCGTCAGTCGCTCGCACAATACGCTGTTCTGGAATACGCCGCCGGTCAGACCGACAGCATCGAAACGGTGAGTCTCAGCCAGCCTGCGTGTGACCTCGGCCGCCGCCGCCACCAGCGTGTCGTGAAACAGCCCGGAACGCTGTTCCGGTGCACGGCTGGCATCGCACAAGGGCCCCAGCAGGGGGCCCCAGTCGACACGCAAAACACCCTCGGCATCGGTGTCCATGGGCAACCGAATGGGGTCATCGGGCACACCCGCCATGGCCTCGAGTTGCATGGGTCCCTGCCCTTCGAAACTGGTCCGGTGCAGATCCAGGATCAGCGATGCGGCCGCATCGAACAAGCGCCCGGCAGCGGATGTTTCCGGGCTTTGCAGGCCTCGCTCCCAGGCCGACCGGACCAACTCGGGGGACGCCACCGGGGCGGTCCAGGCACGACCGCTTGCCCAGCACAGGCCCGCGGCGGAGCGCCAGGGTTCGCGCCCAGCGGCGTCGCCCCCTGGGGGGCGAAACGGCCGAAAGCTGGCAACCCTTTGCCATCGTCCAGACGCCCCCAGAAACACCTCACCACCCCACAGGGTTCCGTCAGCGCCGTAGCCAACCCCATCCCAGGTAAAGATCAACCAGCGTTCTATCTCAGGGTGCTCCCCGGCCAGGGCCGAGGCATGGGCATGATGGTGGAACACCGGTGTGACAGGGCGGCCGTCGTGTTTCGCCCATTGGCTGCTGGCGTAGCGAGGATGGGCATCGCACACCAGGGCTTGTGCCTGTATCCCATACAGACGCTGAAGGTCATCCGCCACCTGGCGGAACACGCGCTCGGCCCGGGGCGAATCCAGGTCACCAATGTGGGGCGAGACCACGACCCGATCTTCCCAGGCCAGGGCCAGCGTGCACTTCATGTGTCCGCCCACGGCCAGGGCCGGTCGGGGAACGGGTATCGGCAACCTGTGTTCCAGAGGCGCGTTTCCACGCCCCAGGCGGATGGGCCGCGTGCCGCACCCCGTGCTGCGGTACACCGGATCATCCGCCGGACGCTGTATCGGTCGATTGTGGTGTAAAAACGCATCCGCCACCCGGAACAACTGGTGCTCGGCGTGGACCGGATCGGTGATCACCGGCTCACCGCTGAGATTGCCGGAGGTGGCCACCAGCGCCCGGTCGCAGGCTGCCAGCAGCAGACAGTGCAAAGGGCTGTAAGGCAGCAACACACCCAGATCGTTCAAGCCCGGCGCAAGCTGATCGGACAATCCGTTATCGGCCCTGCGGGGTGCGAGTACAATCGGGCGCATCGGGTCGGCGAGGCGGTCCCTGGCCGTCACATTCAGCCGGACCGCACACGCCACCGCCCCCAGGCCGTCCGATCCGCGCAGGGGAAACATGACCGCCAGCGGCTTGCGCGGGCGCTGCTTGCGGGTACGAAGCCGGATTACCGCCGCATCACTGGCGGCGTCGCACATCAGGTGATAACCACCGACACCCCGCACCGCCAGCACCTGACCGCGCAGCAGAACCCGAACCGCGGCTGCGAGGGCATCCTGGTCACCCTGGATTTCGGTCGATTTGTCCTTGAACCGCAGGCTGGGACCACACGCAGGGCAGGCCAAGGGCTGGGCATGAAAGCGACGGTCCAAGGGGTTTTCATATTCACGGCGACAGTCCGGACATAGAACAAAGTCCCGCAGGGTCGTGTTGGGTCGGTCGTAGGGCAGTGCGGTGATAATGGTGTAGCGGGGACCACACTGAGTGCAGTTGATAAACGGATAGGCGTAGCGGCGCTGTCCGGGGTCACGCAACTCCGCAAGGCAGTCTTCGCAGACAAACTGGTCGGGGGGAATGTGGATGTCGGGCTGCACACCTTCGGCGCTGGCCAGAATACGGAACGCCGAGTACCCGGCCGGAGCGCAGTCGGTTTCCGAAATCACCTCCGGTCGGGCCAGTGGCGGAGCGCTATGAATCAGGTCTCGCTTAAAATCGGCCAGGGCCGCGGCCGCGCCCTCCACTACCACGGTAACCTGGCCGGTGCTGTTCCGCACCCAACCGGTGAGGCCATAACGAGCCGCCAGGCGGTAGATGAACGGCCGGAAACCCACCCCCTGGACACGCCCGCCCAGGGTCAAACGACGGGCGTACACCCCGTACCCATCAGGCCTGTTTCCGGGCGCAGTGCTCATGCGGTTCGCGTAATCCCGCCGCCCACCAGATTCGGCAGGCTCCCTCATCCGACACCATGCAGGGCCCGATGGGCTTTCGGGGCGTGCAGGCCCGGCCATACAGCGCACATTCGTTCGGGTAGATGCGCCCCAGAACGACACCGGCACAGTCACAACCTGGCGGCATCTCGCCGGCGCGACGGCGCGAAACCGGCGGCGCCGGGAATCGCAGACGGGCATCCGACGCTGCCCGATCGGGGCTGAGACCATAGCCCGAGGCCGTAATCTCGCCGATGCCCCGCCAGTTGGCGTCGATTACCCGAAACACCCGATCGAGTTGCCGCCGCGCCGTGGGATTGCCGCCGGGGCGCACCAGCTCCGGGTAGCAGTTGTCCAGGAATGGACGGCCCTCCATGCTCTGCCGCAGCACCGAGTAAGTGGCAGCCAGCAGGCTCTCGGGATTGAAACCGGCAATGGCGGCCGGCATGGCATGCCGATCCACCACGAATGACCATTCCTCGGGACCCATGACGGTGGCCACGTGACCGGGCGCAATCAATGCGTCGAACCGGGCCTCTCCACTGTCCAGCAGCATCGCCACCGCGGGCCAGGTGCGACGACCCGATAGCAGGATCGACAGGTTGCCCGGCACCCCCGCCGCCATCATTGCGGCTACCGGTGCGCTGGTGGTTTCAAACCCTGCGGCAAAAAACACAACCTGACGCCGGGGGTGCCGCTGGGCAATGGCCACCGCCTCCAGGGGTGAGGCAATGGGCCGAATGTCACCGCCTGCCGCGCGGGCCTGTTCCAGGCAGCGGGGCTCGCCCTTCGCGACGTTGACCGGCACTCGCAACATGTCGCCAAAGGCCACCAGCAGGACGTCTTCATCCAGGGCGAGCCGCATCGCTTCGTAGACATCCTCTTCCGGGCACACGCACACCGGGCAACCCGGGCCTGGAATCAGTTCCACCTGATTGGGCAGGGCGGTGCGTAAACCAGCCTGGGTGATGGCCCGCTCGTGACCGCCACAGACGTTCAGGATGCGGATGCGCTCGGGCAGGTTCAGCGCCCGTATGCGCTCCAACCAACTTCGGGCGCTGACCGTCATTGCGGCGCGGCTTCCGCCGCCGACGCCCCATGCCTATGCGCATGCACCCCGTCGCTCCGAACCGTTGGCTGGGTGGTTTCCCCGCCCCGCAGGTGCGCGCGATGGGCGGCCAAAACATCGTGCAGCCAGGCTAACCATGCGTCCATGCCGGCCCCGCTGCGCGCGGACAAGGCAATGACCGGGGCCTCGTTGGCCAGATTGCGCAAAGCGGTCTCCGCGGACTGGGGACGAAAATCGTCCAGCACCGACAGAAGATCGGATTTGCTCAGCAGCATCAGATCGGCAGCACGGAACATGACCGGGTACTTGGCCGGTTTGTCGTCACCCTCGGTGACCGACAACAGCGTTACATTGAGATGATGACCCAGGTCGAAACTGGCCGGACAGACCAGATTGCCCACGTTTTCGATAAAAACGATGTCGATACCCACCAGATCCATCGCGTGCAGGGCGTCGTGCACCATGTGGGCGTCCAGATGGCAGGCCGAACCAGTGCTGATCTGGACCGCGGGAACCCCTTTGGCGCGAATCCGGTTGGCGTCATTCTCGGTTTCCAGATCGCCCTCCACCACTGCAATACCCAAGGCCCCGCCCAGCGCGTCGATGGTGGCCTCCAGCAGCGCAGTCTTACCCGAACCCGGTGATGACATCAGATTGACTGCCAGTACACGGGCGCGATCGAAATGCGCGCGATTGTGTTCAGCCTGGTGATCGTTCTCGTGCAGCAGGTTCTGCAACACAGCCACCGCGGCGTGGCCATCGTGGGTATGGGCATGCTTGCCACCCGGCTCCACCAGATGACGGTTGCCCGGCGTAATGTTGCAACCACAGGTTTCACACATGCGATTCCTCCATCTCCAGCTCAATGCCGGTCATCAGCATTTCGTCGCCGCTGACCAACTCGGTGTGCCAGTCCCCGCAGGCGCCACATATGAGTCGGTTGGGCGGCGTTTGGGTTTCCGCATGACAGGTGCGACAGCGAACACGAACCGGCAACGCCTCGGTGACCAGTTCGGCCCGAGCCGCCCGGGTGCCGCAGCGCGCCACGGTGAAAGCCCGCTCTAGCAATGGCAGCTCGATACCGCTCAGCGGACCCACGCTGAGTCGAATCAGTACAATGACCTCGGTGCCATGTTCGCGCGCCACTGCCTCCGCCTGCCGGATCAGGCTTTGGCATACGGACAACTCATGCACCTTCCGGCTCCGGCGGCGACGCCGCCAGCATTTGATCGTACAGCTCCCAGGCGCTGCGGGCGTCCGTCTCGGTCATTTTCTGTATCGCATAGCCCACATGAACCATGACGTAGTCATCGGGCAGGACGGTTTCCTCCTGCAATAAGAAAAGGCTGACCTGGCGCTCGACCCCCTTGGCTTCGCATCGCGCCATAAAACCGTCGACTTCTCGCACCTGCATCGGGATGCCAAGACACATGGCCGCGCCCCTGCCGAGTATTGGGTAAGTGACAGCAACGCTAGCAGACCAAATGGCGGATTGTCTGATGCAGATCAAGATCATCACTTTATAAGCAAATAATAATTTCGCCTGATGCATATGTCCGATGGTTTGGATCTGTGCGAACGACGGCGACGGAACGACCCGAACTCATGCCCACTGCTAACCCCGTTCACTCAACCCTGGTACTCGGCATCGGCAACACACTGCTGTCGGATGAGGGCATCGGCGTTCACGTGGTCCAAAAGCTGGCCCATGATTCACCCAGCCTGCGGGCAACGTTCATGGACGGCGGCACTCTGAGTTTTTCCCTGGCCGGTCCCATCGAGGCTTGCCGGCGGCTGATCGTGGTGGACGCGGCGGAACTCAAGGCACCTCCCGGCACCCTGCGGGTGTTTCTGGACGACGCCATGGACCGGCATGTGGCCGCCGGCGGCAAGCGCAGCGTTCACGAGGTCGGCCTCGCCGATCTGTTGGCGGTGGCCGCCTTGGCGGGCCGCCTGCCTCGGCAGCGGGCCCTGGTGGGTATCCAACCCGAATATGTGGACTGGGGCATGCGCCCCACCGAAGCGGTGGCGAATGCCCTGCCCAGCGCCTGCGCCGCGATCGAGCGGCTGGTCGAGGACTGGCCAACATGAAACTTCAAGACATTCCTGTGTCGGTTCAACCCACCGACAACGACGACGCGGAGTCCACCTTCACGCCGGCGCTATTGGCTGAGATCGCCGATCACCTGGAAGCATTACAGGAGCGCGGTGCGACTCATCTGGTCGATCTGCGCGGGCTGCCCATGACTCGGTCGGACCGCAGCGCGCTGATCGGCGCTCTGGGACGGGGTGAAATCACCATCCAGGTGGATGCGCTGGGCCGGAGCGAGGCCTGGGAAACGGGCTACGCCGGGGTCTGGTGGGTTGAGCATCGCTCGCCGGAGGGCATGGTGGTGGCCGAGCATATCGAGATCGCATTCGTTCCGCAGATCGTCCCGGCCCATCCGGACGACGTCCGCAGCGCACTGGCGCGGCTGCGTGCACGCAGCGAACCCGGAGGCGCAGTGCAATGAAACCGCGCCCCGATCTTCACCCCCATCCGGCAGAGGAGAGCCCAATGTCGCAACCCGAAACCCTCGGCCTGCAGCTCGCCAGACGCGGCATAAGCCGCCGCAGCTTCCTGAAGTTCTGCACCGCCATGGCCAGCGCGATGGCCCTGCCGCCGGCAATGGCGGCGCAAATGGCCGACGCCCTGGCCAAAGCCCATCGCCAATCCGTGATCTGGTTGTCGTTTCAGGAATGCACGGGCTGCACCGAGTCCCTGACCCGATCTCACAATCCCTCGCTCGAGAGCTTGATCTTCGATTTCATATCCCTGGATTACCACCATACGCTGCAGGCCGCATCCGGCGAAGCGGCGGAGCACGCCCGGGAAGCCGCCATGGCCGCCAATGCCGGCAACTACATCGTGGTGGTGGACGGTTCGGTGCCGCTGAAGGACGACGGGGTCTACTCCACCATCGCCGGCATCACCAATCTGCAAATGCTCAAGGATACGGTGAAGGACGCGGCCGCGGTGGTGTCGGTGGGCACCTGCGCCGCGTTTGGCGGCATACCCAAGGCCAAGCCAAACCCGACCGGTGCGGTGGCCATTAGTGAAATCGTCACCGACAAGCCGGTCATCAATGTGTCGGGCTGCCCCCCGATTCCGGTGGTCATTACCGGTGTGCTGTCCCACGTGCTCACATTTGGCTCCATACCCGAACTCGATCATCTGGGCCGGCCGTTGGCGTTTTTCGGAGAAACCATCCACGACCGTTGCTACCGGCGGCCGTTTTACGACAGGGGCCTGTTTGCCAAGGCGTTCGACGACGAGGGCGCACGCAAAGGCTGGTGTCTGTTCGAGCTGGGGTGCAAAGGCCCCACCACATACAACGCCTGTGCAACGGTCAAGTGGAACGACGGCACCTCGTTCCCGATCGAGTCGGGCCACGGTTGCCTCGGCTGCTCGGAACCGGATTTCTGGGATGGGGGTGGTTTTTACAAAGCCCTCTCCCAGGGCAACTGGGGCACCGCCGAGGGCATCGCCGCCGCGGCCGTGGCCGGCGCGGCGATCGGCACAGGCGCGGCGATGATGTCGCGCAAACGCCAGCAATCCATGGTTCAGGAACACGGCGAATCGGAAGGAGGTACCCTCAAATGACGCTGCTCGAGTTTGCCCGAGGTCCGGGCCTGCAATGGTCCCTGGTGATCCTGGCGGTCGGCATGATGTGGCGCCTGGTGGGCATTCTGGCCCTGAAACACAAGCCGGATTTCTCGGAACCCAGGGCCGGTGGTGGAGCGATGTTTGCCGGAGCAGTGAAGACCGTTTTCACCCGCATGGTGTACGCCAAACCGTTTCGCACCCAGACCACACTGGCCAGCTTGCTGAGCTATGTGTTCCATATCGGCCTGGCCATCGTCGTGTTCGGCTTTGGGCCCCACATCCTGTTTATCCGGGATCTCACCGGATTGTCCTGGCCCAATCTGCCCTCGGGCATGATCTACCTGACCGGGGTGATCACCCTGGGCGCGCTGGTCGCGCTGCTGATCCGGCGCATGACACACCCGGTGCTGCGGCTGCTGTCTAACTTCGATGACTATTTCAGCTGGCTGGTGACGGTGCTGCCCATCGCCACCGGATTGCTGGCGGTGGCGCATCTGGGGGCTCGCTACGAAACCCTGCTGGGGCTGCACATACTCAGTGTCGAGCTGCTGTTGGTCTGGCTGCCGTTCGGCAAGCTGGGGCATGCATTCCTGGTGTTCGTCTCCCGCGCCACCACCGGCGCGGTGTTCGCACGGAGGGGGGCCGCGACATGAGCACTGCAGACATCAATGAGAAACACCCGCTGGATCTGGACCAGGCCCGGGTCAGTATCAAAAAGCCCGAAACACGATCCGATATCCAGGGCGATCTGACCGACCAGGAACGGGTAGACACGGCGATGCGCAATTTCGTCAAGGACTTTGGCGCCGTGGCGGCAACCTACATGGAGGCCTGCGTGCACTGTGGCCACTGCGCGGAAGCCTGCCATTTCTATGTGCAGACCCAGGATCCGAAATACACCCCGATCTGGAAGCTCGAGCCGTTCAAACAGGCTTACAAGCGCGAAGCCGGACCTTTTGCCTGGTTCTACCGGGCCTTGAATCTGAAGCGCAAGGTCACCACCAGGGAGCTCGAGGCATGGCAGGAGCTGATCTATGATTCCTGCACCATGTGCGGTCGCTGTTCCCTGATCTGCCCCATGGGAATCGACATCGCTACCTTGGTGGGCTTGGCACGCCACGGCATGTTCCAGGCCGGTCTGGTGCCCCATGAGCTGTGGGCGGTGGCAGAACGGGCCGAACGCGAAGGCAGCCCGCTGGGCGCCACCGCGGATGTGTTCGAGGACCGGGTCGAGTGGATGGGGGACGAGCACGAGGTCGAAATGAATATCGACCTGGACCAGGCGGACGTTATGGTCACCCTGTCGTCGATCGAGATCCAGAAGTATCCAAAATCCATGGCGGATCTGGCCAAGGTAATGAACCACATGGGTCTGTCCTGGACTTTCCGGACCGACGGCTATGAGGCCACCAACTTCGGCATGTTATCGGGTAACAGCGCGTGGCAGCGGGACATGAGCATGAAAATCATCGATGCGGCGATCAAGATCGGCGCGAAAACGGTGATTCTGCCCGAATGCGGGCATGCCTACGGGGCGCTGCGCTGGCAGGGGGCTAACGTCTACGGCAAACCACTGCCGTTCCGGGTGCGGCATATCTCCGAATTTCTGGCCGAGGCCGCCCGCGAGGGCAAACTCAAACTCAAGAAGGTCGACAAGAGTGTCACTTTTCACGACCCCTGCCAGGTCTCCAGGCGGGGCGGCGCGACCCAGGCGCCGCGGGACGTCATCAGCGCGCTGGGGCTGGAAATGCGCGAAACCCAGGATCATGGGGACTACAACTGGTGCTGTGGCGGGGGCGGCGGCGTCATCACCATTCACCGGGCCGACCCGATCCGTTACAAAGCCTTTGAAATCAAGATGCGGCAGATCGATGAAATCGAGGCAGACCTGATGGTCACCAGTTGCGCCAACTGCCGCCAGAACTTCGACGACAGCCAACAGCACTTTCAGTGGGATCGGAAAATGGAATCCCTGCTGGAACTGGTGGCCGACAACCTGATCGAGGATCCAGCATGAGCAAACGTATCGTGGTCGATCCGATCACCCGAATCGAGGGTCATCTGCGCATCGAGGCCGAGACCGACCCCAGTGGCAACATCAGTCAGGCCTATAGCTCCGGAACCATGGTGCGGGGCATCGAGATCATCCTGCGGGGGCGGGATCCGCGCGATGCCTGGGCGTTTGCCCAGCGTATTTGCGGTGTTTGCACCCTGGTCCACGGCATGGCCTCGGTGCGTTCGGTGGAGGACGCGCTCAACTATGAGATTCCCATCAACGCGCAGTTGATCCGCAATCTGATGATCGGGGCTCAGTACGTCCATGACCACGTGATGCATTTTTATCACCTGCACGCCCTGGACTGGGTGGACGTGGTCTCATGCCTCAAAGCGGACCCGAAGGTGGCATCCGAGATCGCCCAGAGCCTGTCCAGCTGGTCCAAATCGTCGCCCGGCTACTTCGCGGACACGCAGACTCGGATCAAGGAGTTCGTTGAATCCGGTCAGCTGGGCATTTTCGCCAACGGCTACTGGGGCCATCCGGATTACCGGCTGCCCCCTGAGGTCAATTTGATCGCGGTGGCGCACTATCTCGAGGCGCTGGCCTGGCAGCGGGACGTAGTCAAGCTGCACGCCATTTTCGGCGGCAAGAACCCGCACCCCAATTTTCTGGTGGGCGGCGCACCTTCGCCGATTTCCATCGACCCTGGCGGGATCGGCGGCGGCTCCGGATCCACCGCCCTCAACGTGGTCGGTCTCCAGCAGGTGCGGGACATCATCCTCAGCATGCAGCAGTTCGTGGACCAGGTTTATGTGCCTGACACCATCGCCATCGCTGGTTTCTACAAGGATTGGTTCGAGCGAGGCGAGGGGCTGGGCAATTTCATGACCTTCGGCGACTTCCCGATGCAGGGCATCAACGATCCGGACTCCTTCCTGATTCCGCGGGGTGTGATTCTGGACCGGGATCTGTCGACCATCCATCCGGTGGACTTGAACGACCCGGATCAGGTGCAGGAATTCGTCGCCCACTCCTGGTACGACTACGAGGGGGGCAAGGAACTGGGTCTGCATCCCTATGCCGGCGAGACCCAACTCAACTACACCGGACCCAAACCACCCTACGATCAGCTTGACGTGGACCAAAGCTACTCCTGGCTGAAGGCACCGCGCTGGCGGGGTAAAGCGGTGGAAGTCGGCCCGTTGGCGCGGGTGCTGATGCTGTATGCCAGCGGCCACGAACCGACTCGTGCGCTGGCAGATCAGACCCTGAGTGCTCTGGATCTGCCGCTAACGGCTTTGTATTCGACCCTGGGACGCACCGCCGCACGGACGCTGGAGACCAAAATCATCGCCGATCAGATGATGTCCTGGTGGCAGCAGCTGGTGGATAATATCAAGGGCGGGGACCGCAAGGTGCACAATGAAGCGCTGTGGGATCCCTCCACCTGGCCGTCGGAAGCCAAAGGCGTCGGCTTCATGGAAGCGCCCCGCGGCGCCCTGGCCCACTGGATCGTCATCAAGGACGAGAAAATCGACAATTATCAAGCTGTGGTGCCCTCCACCTGGAACGCCGGACCCCAGGACCCCACTGGCCAGCATGGCGCCTACGAGGCGGCTTTGATGGATCGTCATGCACTGTATGACCCACAGCAGCCACTGGAGATTCTGCGCACCATCCACAGCTTCGATCCCTGCATCGCCTGCGCAGTACATGTGTCCGATCCGGAGGGCAAAAAACTGGTTGAAGTAAAAGTACGCTGATGAAACATCCAATGGAGATCACGATGAACAAAAGCCTGGTTGGCAGCTTCTTGTTGTTGGCATCGTTACCGGTCCTGGCCCACAGCGACGGCGAACACCCCGGCGGCATTCTGGCCACGTTGCTGCACCTCATCACCAGCGCAGATCATCTGCTGACGGGCGCAGTGCTGGTTGCCGCAGGGTTGCTTGCCGCATGGGTCCTGCAAAAACCGGCCTTGCGGGCAATCGCCTTCGTCAGCACCCTGGCCGGCGCCATTTTGTTGCTCGGCTCGGTTTAGACCGAGCGTAGATAAAGCAGCCGCCAATCTGCTTCGTCCAGAATAAATCAGAGGCTCCTGAAGAAAAGGCCCCCGCAGAGATCTCTGCGGGGGCCTTTTTCGGCGTCGCTATGGCGCGCTGATTTACATCATGCCGCCCATGCCGCCCATGCCGCCCATATCGCCGCCGCCAGGCATTCCACCCTCGTCCTTCTTAGGCAGCTCGGCCACCATGGCTTCGGTGGTGATCAGCAGACCCGCAACGGAGGCGGCGTTCTGAAGCGCGGTACGGGCCACCTTGGTCGGGTCCAGAATACCCATTTTGACCATATCGCCATACTCGCCAGTGGCGGCGTTGTACCCGAAGTCGCCTTTGGCTTCCTCCACCTTGTTGAGGATTACAGAGGCTTCTTCACCGGCATTCGCCACGATCTGGCGAAGCGGTTCTTCCATTGCACGGCAAGCGATGGCGATGCCCACGTCCTGGTCATGGTTGTCACCCTTGAGATCACGCACCACATGCAGGGCACGAACCAGGGCAACGCCGCCACCGGCCACCACGCCTTCCTCGACCGCAGCGCGGGTGGCGTGCAGCGCGTCTTCGACACGCGCTTTCTTTTCCTTCATTTCGACCTCAGTGGCGGCACCCACCTTGATCACGGCCACACCGCCCGCCAGTTTGGCGACACGTTCCTGCAGCTTTTCGCGATCGTAGTCGGAGGTCGCCTCTTCGATCTGAACGCGGATCTGCTCGACCCGCGCCTTGATTTCGGCCGCAACACCGGCGCCGTCGATGATGGTGGTGTTTTCCTTGCTGACCGAAACTTTCTTGGCGCTGCCCAGCATGGACAGATCGGCCTTCTCAAGGCTGAGCCCGACTTCGTCGGAAATCACTTGACCGCCGGTCAGAACAGCGATGTCCTGCAGCATTGCCTTACGGCGATCACCGAAGCCGGGCGCCTTGACGGCGGCGACCTTCACGATGCCGCGCATGGTGTTGACGACCAGGGTGGCCAGCGCCTCCCCTTCCACATCTTCAGCGATCAGCAGCAGCGGCTTGCCCGACTTGGCAACAGCCTCCAACACGGGCAGCAAATCACGAATGTTGGAGATTTTCTTGTCGTACAGAAGGACGTAGGGGCTCTCCAACTCGGCGGTCATGCTCTGCTGGTCATTAATGAAGTAGGGCGACAGATAGCCGCGATCAAACTGCATGCCTTCGACGATATCCAGTTCGTTGATCAGACCGGAGCCTTCCTCAACCGTGATAACGCCTTCCTTACCCACTTTCTCCATCGCCTCGGCGATGATTTTACCGATGTTTTCGTCGGTATTGGCGGAGATCGTGCCGACCTGGGCGATGGACTTGTTGTCCTGGCAGGGCTTAGAGATTTTCTTCAGCTCTTCCACTGCGGCGATCACCGCCTTGTCCACACCGCGCTTCAGGTCCATCGGATTCATGCCGGCAGCCACGGACTTCATGCCCTCCCGCACAATCGCCTGGGCCAGCACAGTGGCGGTGGTGGTGCCGTCACCGGCCACATCGGACGTGTGCGAAGACACTTCCTTCACCATCTGTGCACCCATGTTCTCGAACTTGTCTTCCAGTTCGATTTCCTTGGCGACGGAGACGCCGTCCTTGGTCATGGTGGGGGCACCGAATGCCTTGTCCAGCACCACGTTACGGCCCTTGGGGCCCAACGTGACCTTTACCGCGTTCGCAAGAACGTTGACGCCTCGAACCATGCGCTGACGCGCATCTTCACCGAATTTCACATCTTTGGCAGACATTTGCCTTCCCTATCTAAAAATTGTTGAACGGAGGAGACGGGACTCCGGGCGATCAGTTGTCGATCACCGCCATGATGTCGTCTTCGCGCATCACCAGCAGCTCATCGTCACCCAGCTTGACCTCGCTGCCGGAGTACTTCCCGAACAGCACCTGGTCTCCCACTTTGACGTCCAGCGTGCGACGCTCTCCAGTATCGAGCACCTTGCCGTTACCGATGGCGACAATCTCGCCGCGGGAGGGCTTCTCCGCCGCCGAGCCTGGCAGGACGATGCCGCCGGCCGTGGTGGTCTCTTCTTCCATACGCTTGACGACGACACGATCGTGCAAGGGACGAATGTTCATTCTCTGGTTTCTCCTTGGGGAAACAGTCCTAATTCAATTCGTGAGGCTGTTAGCACTCGCCTCGAGCGAGTGCTAATAATAGTCAGCAACTCAAATCTGTCAATACGCGATCGAAGGAATGGGGACGACCAACCGAGGTTTCAAGTGCCGGGAGGGAATTGAGCGTCGGCAGGGCAAAGGCGATAAGCGCCCATCCGCGGTGTTGGGCGCGCTCGAATGAGCGCAGGACTGGCCTGCGCCCGCCCGTCTAACGCCTGGGCGCTCCTCGCCTTGCTGAGATGCAATGAACTCATGGAACGGGACAGCAGCGTGTTGAAAGCGCCTCACTCCGCACGATACGGCGTTAAAATTCCGTAAAAACAAGCGCTTACCGGGTTTAAACTGCGCGTTCGCCGACGTTTTTAACTTGCCTCGCACCCGACCGAGACGCTTTCAACACGCTGCTAGTCATCCTCCCGGCGCCACTCACCTTCGATGGTCGGGCGTCCTCTACCGCTCTGCGCCCCGGTTGCGGGGTTGTCCATGACCGGTCCGGCTGCGGCCGAGGCGGAAACAAGACCCGCGCGGCGAAGGGCGAGTTTGACCAGCCAGGCACGACCCGCCGGCAGCAGGCAGGCGAAGCCGATGGCGTCGGTAAAAAACCCGGGTGTCAGCAGAAGTACACCGCCCACCGCCAAAAACACGGCATCCAGCAGCGATTTCGCCGGGACCGCACCCTGCGCCATGCTGCGCTGTGCTTCCCGTAAGGTGGCGAGCCCCTGATGGCGCAAAAGCAGCGAACCCAAAACCGCCGTCAGAACAATGAGACCGATGGTCGGCAGGACACCGATCCAGCCACCCACGGTGATCAGAAGATAGATTTCAAAAATGGGGACAATCAGAAATGCGAGCAATATAAGTTGACCAAGACGCAATGCAGCGCTCCAGTTGGTGATGCCGATCGGGCATCTTATTATAGTCGGGCGGTCGAAGCAGCCGCGGTCGAGGGTCGGGCCGTGCAGCTGGGCCCGCGATTCAAACCCAGGGGAAAAGCGCGTCAGCTTTGCCCCTGGGCACGTATACATTGGTGCCCCGGGCTGCGGCCCCGAGGCGAACACCGGAACTGTACCCGGCTGCGCTGTTCAGACCTGCAGGCGCGCCGGCGGCGCGGACATGACGCGGGGGCAACGCTGAATCGTGCGCACGGATGATCCAAGGAAATCCCGAATGAGCCGAATTTTGGTCGCGCTGATCTCGATGGCGCCGATGCTTGCGTCCGCCATAGACGAGTCGGAACTGCTGCCGCCGGAACAAGCCTTTCCGGCCACCGCTGCGGCGCTGGGGCCGGAGCGTATAGAGGCAAGCTGGGACATCGCCGAAGGATACTATCTCTATCAACACCGCCTGGCAGTCACCACGACCACCGCGGGGATTGAGCTGGGTGAACCGGTTCTGCCGCCGGGTACGGAAAAAGAGGACGAATTCTTCGGCCGTGTGGTGACCTACCGCACACGGGTCACCGCTGAAATCCCGGTCCTGAAGCGGCCTGCAGGGATAACCCCGGTGGTGCTGGATCTCGGGTCTCAGGGCTGTGCCGATGTTGGCGTCTGCTACCCGCCCATGTCGCAATCGACTGTGCTCGAACTGCCGTTGATGGCGCAAGCCAAACCCGCGCAAACCCTACCCGCGGCGGCCGTTCCGGCTGCCCCGGCCAGCCAGCGCCTGCAGAATCTCCTTGGCGGCGGCAGTAATAGCCTGGGTATCGCCGGCGACGATCTGCTGCCACCGGATGAGGCCTTCATGCCCACGGCCGAGTCCACCGATGGCCGCAGCATCCGCATCAAATGGCGCATCGCCGACGGCTACTACCTCTACCGGGACAAGATCGGGCTGGCGTTAACCGAAGCCGACGGGGTCGAACTGGGCACGGTGACCACGCCCGAGGGCGAGGAGAAAGAGGACGAGTTTTTCGGCCGCATACAGGTCTATTACGGGTCCGCGGAGGCCACTGCGCAGCTGCAACGAACGCAACCAGATGCCACCGAGGTGGTCCTCAAAGCGGAATACCAGGGCTGTGCGGACATAGGAGTCTGCTACCCGCCCATGGAACAAACCATCCCGGTGCTGCTGCGGGCTATTCCGGCGGCAGAGGCGGCGACAGAGGCGGCCCCGAACGGCACCGCGCCGGCCCAGGCGGCTACAACTGACCTGGATGCCCTGCTCGGATCCCCGCAACCGGTGGCGGAACAGGATCGACTGGCAGAGAGTCTGGCCCAGGGCGGGCTCCTGACGGTGGCAACCTTTTTCGGCCTTGGTCTGCTGCTGGCCTTCACCCCTTGCGTGTTCCCGATGATCCCAATTCTGTCCGGCATCATCGTGGGCCAGGGTAAGGACATCACCGTGCGGCGGGCTCTGCTGCTGTCGTTGATCTATGTGCTGGCTATGGCGCTCACCTACACGGTGGCCGGGATACTGGCCGGCTTGTTCGGGCAAAACCTGCAGGCTCTGTTCCAGCAAACCTGGATCCTGGTGGTTTTCGCCATCGTGTTTGTGCTGTTGTCACTGTCCATGTTCGGATTCTACGAGCTGCAACTGCCGTCGACGCTGCAAACCCGGCTTGCCGCCATGAGCAATCGCCAGCAGGGCGGAAATTACCTGGGGGTGGCGATCATGGGCTTTCTGTCCGCCCTGATCGTCGGCCCCTGTGTGGCGCCACCTTTGGCCGGCGCTCTGATTTACATCGGACAGACCGGAGATGCGGTGCTGGGCGGTCTGGCTTTGTTCGCCCTAAGCATGGGAATGGGCGCGCCGTTGCTGGTGATCGGCGCATCGGCCGGCAAATTTCTGCCCCGTGCAGGCGCCTGGATGGATGCGATCAAGGCGGTGTTTGGGGTGGGACTGCTGGCGGTGGCCATCGTTCTGCTGGAGCGGGTTCTGCCAGCGGCTGTCTCGATGGTCCTCTGGGGGCTGCTGATGATCGGCTCGGCGGTTTACCTGCGGGCATTCGAGGCGGTCGAAGGCGGATGGTCACGTTTGTGGCGCGGCCTGGGCCTGGCACTGGCCGTTTACGGCGGGCTCATGTTGGTTGGTGCCGCTATGGGGGGTCGCGACACCTTGCAACCCCTGCGCGGCGTGTTCGGCGGCGGCGCGGCCCATCAGGAGCTGACGTTCAAGAGGATTAAATCCAGTGCCGATCTGGACCGGGAAATTGCCGCCGCGGTGGCGGCCGGACGGCCGGTGATGGTGGATTTCTACGCCGACTGGTGCGTGTCCTGCAAGGAAATGGAGAAATACACATTCAGCGATCCGGCGGTGATCACTGCGCTCTCGCCCGCGGTGCTGCTGCAGGCCGACGTGACCGCCAACGATGCCGAGGATCAGGCGTTACTCGCGCGCTTTGACCTGATCGGGCCGCCGACCATCCTGTTCTTCGGGACGGATGGCGCCGAACGTCCCGGCTATCGCACCGTGGGCTTTGTCCCGGCGAACGAATTCCGTGAGCACGTTCAGGCCGCCATCCGGTGATATTGCGGCACGCGCTGGTCGGCTTTCTGCTGGGCTTTGGCCTGCTGGGATGCGACACCGACGAGCACGGGATGGTCGGGCTGTCCACGGGAACTGACGGCCCCCCATTGTCCCTGTTTGATCTGAACGGCAACCGTCGCGCCCTTTCGGAGTGGCAAGGCAAGGTTCTACTGGTGAATTTCTGGGCGACCTGGTGCGCACCTTGCCGCGCCGAAATCCCGGGCTTCATAGAGGTCAGGGAGCGCTACCGGGATCAGCCGTTCGAAGTAATTGGTATCGCGGTCGATCGACCCGACTATGTGAAGGAATACGCCACGGATCTGGCGATCCCCTATCCTATTCTGTTGGATCCCATCAACGGCGGCAGCAGTCTGATTCCCTGGGGCAATCCCCAGGGCGTCCTGCCCTACAGTGTCTTGCTGGATCGAAACGGCAGGGTCGCGCTCACACATCTCGGCAAATTCAGCGTCCAGCAACTGCAGGCCCAATTGGACGCTCTGCTCTAAAGATCTGCACCGATTTGAATCGAACACGCACCGATCGTCTCCGAACTCGCCGGCAGATGGACAGGAAACGACGTTTGCATCATACTCGGCCGCTTGCCGGCTCGGCACTAATTTGCTTGCCACCTGGGGGCCGTCACAATGAGTTCCATGGCGACATTCCTGGTTCTGAACGGTCCTAACCTCAATCTCCTCGGCACCCGGGAACCCGATCTCTACGGCGCAGATTCTCTGGCCGACATCGAACGCGTTTGCATGGACATGGCGAAGGCCTGGGGGGATACCCTGGCATTTTTTCAAACCAACGCCGAACATCGAATGGTGGAGCGGATTCATCAAGCCGGCAGGGACGAGACCCGTTTCATTATCATCAATCCGGCCGCCTGGACCCACACCAGTGTGGCCACACGCGATGCGCTGCTGGGCGTCCAAATTCCGTTTATCGAGGTACATCTTTCCAATGTGCACGCACGGGAGCCGTTTCGCCGACATTCCTACCTGTCCGATGTGGCAGTGGGTGTGATCGCGGGTCTGGGCGCGCAGGGGTACGAGTTGGCCCTGCTCGCCGCCCGGGCCCATGTGCAACAACAGGACGCTAGAGGCTGATGGACATTCGCAAAATCAAAAAACTGATCGACCTGCTGGAAGAATCGGGCGTTGCGGAGATCGAGATCCGCGAAGGCGAGGAATCGGTGCGAATCAGTCGTTACAGCATCAACGCACCGGCACCGGCCACGGCCCAGTCGATGCTGCCGGCTGCACCCGCGATCGCCGGAACGAAGCCGCCCACACCATCCGAGGCCGCCCGCGGCAGCGACGAGCGCCGGGTTGAAGAAGAGCCATTGGGACACAAAGTACGTTCGCCCATGGTGGGCAGCTTTTACCGCTCTGCGACCCCGGGGGGCAAGTCCTTCGTCGAGGTGGGCAATCGGGTCAATGCAGGCGATACCCTGTGCATTATCGAGGCCATGAAGATGTTCAATCAGATCGAGGCCGATGTGTCCGGGGTGGTGAAAGCCGTCCTGGCCGAGAACGGCGATCCGGTCGAATACGACCAGCCCCTGTTCGTCATAGAGTGAATCCGTATCATCCCGCGCCGTTCACGACGAGGGTCGTTGAGAACGGTCGCCGCAGCCGTACCGGACACTGAAATCATGCTGGACAAAGTGGTCATCGCGAATCGTGGCGAGATCGCCCTGCGTATACTGCGGGCCTGCCGCGAACTCGGAATCCCGACGGTCGCGGCGCACTCGAGCGCCGATCGCCAGCTCAAACATGTTCTGCTGGCCGACGAGGCAGTGTGTATCGGTCCCCCAGCGTCAGTGGACAGCTACCTCAACATGCCGGCCATTATCAGCGCCGCCGAGGTAACGGATGCCGTGGCCATCCATCCTGGCTATGGATTTCTGTCCGAGAACGCGGACTTCGCCGAACGGGTCGAGCAAAGCGGGTTCATCTTTATCGGCCCCAGAGCGGAGACCATCCGCCTGATGGGAGACAAAGTATCCGCCATCCGGGCGATGCAGGCGGCAAACGTGCCCTGTGTCCCCGGTTCCGACGGCCCTCTGGGCACCGATGACGAGGAAAACCTGCGTCTGGCCCGGGATATCGGGTTCCCGGTCATCATCAAGGCTTCCGGCGGCGGTGGCGGGCGCGGCATGCGCGTGGTGCATGGGGAAGCCACGCTTCTGGATGCCATATCGCTGACCCGCACAGAGGCCGGTGCCGCGTTCGGCAACGACACGCTGTACATGGAGAAGTTTCTGGAACGGCCACGCCACATCGAGATCCAGGTGCTGGCAGATGGCCAAGGTAAGGCGATCCATCTGGGGGAACGGGACTGCTCGATGCAACGCCGACACCAGAAGGTGGTGGAAGAATCCCCCGCCCCGGGGATCACCGAGGAACAGCGGACCAAGATCGGGCATCGCTGCGTGGACGCCTGCCTGAAGTTGGACTACCGCGGCGCCGGAACCTTTGAGTTTCTGTATCAGGATGGTGACTTCTACTTTATCGAGATGAACACCCGGGTTCAGGTCGAGCATCCGGTGACGGAAATGGTGACCGGTGTCGATATAGTCAAAGAACAACTCAGGATTGCCGCGGGCGAAGGCCTCAAACTGAACCAGCAGGACATCGTTATTCGAGGCCACGCAATTGAATGCCGGATCAATGCCGAGGACCCTGAAACCTTCATGCCCTGTCCAGGCACCATTACTCAATATCACGCCCCCGGCGGCCCCGGTATTCGCGTAGACACCCATGTCTACAACAATTACCGGGTACCACCCTATTACGACTCGATGATCGCCAAGCTGATTTCCTACGGTGGTGACCGGCCAACGGCCCTGGCCCGAATGCGCGGCGCCCTGTCGGAGATCGTGATCGACGGCATTAAAACCAACGTGCCCCTGCACCGGCGCATTCTGGATGATGGGCACTTTCAGGCTGGGGGAACCAACATCCATTACCTGGAAAAAATGCTGGGACTGTGACCGACGCTGAACCGGCCAGTCCGCCCTGGATCCAGCTTGCATTCGAGACCGGAACCCATTCGGTCCAGGCGCTGGAGGATGCATTGCAAGCCAGCGGGGCGGTTGCGGTTACTCTGGAAGATGCGGCAGATGACCCGGTGCTGGAACCCGGGCCGGGGGAAACACCACTTTGGAAACAGACCCGGGTCACCGGCTTGTACGACGGCCGCACCATGGATCTCCCCGCAGTGGAACAGGCCATGCAGCGCGCGCTCGCGACACCACATCTGCCGCCATACCGGGCTTCGCCCCTGGAACAGCGGGACTGGGTGCGGGCCTGGATGGATCACTATCACCCCATGCGCTTTGGCGAGGGCCTTTGGGTTTGCCCCAGCCACCTGACGCCACCCGACCCCAGCGCCACCACCATCATGATGGACCCGGGCCTCGCCTTCGGCACGGGAACCCACGCCACAACCGCTTTGTGTCTGGAATGGCTGTCCGCGCAAAGGGTAACGGGCTGGTCGGTGGTCGACTACGGTTGCGGCTCAGGCATTCTCGCCATCGCGGCGCTATTGCTCGGCGCACGGCATGCGCTGGCGTTGGACATCGATCCCCAGGCGCTCATGTCGACCCGAACCAATGCGGAACGGAACGGCGTACTGCAACGGGTCCAGGTGTCCTTCCCCGACGACATCGAGCCACAGCCATCGGACCTGGTCATGGCCAACATTCTGGCCGGCCCTTTGCTGGCGTTGCGGGACCGGCTGAGCGCCCGCGTGCGGCCGGGAGGCAAGCTGATCATGTCCGGACTGCTCAGCCGCCATGCCAATGAGATCGAGCAGACTTATCGAAACGCGTTCGATTTCGGGCCCCGGCTGCAGCGGGACGACTGGATTCTCCTGGACGGCACCCGGCGCGCGTTGGTTTGATCGCCGGCCCACCCTCAAGCCCGGTTTGCGAATGGGCATATCTATACTATTCTGACCGTATAACGACGATGAAATTCAGGTTCACCCAACGACGGGAGATCCTGTTGAGCCGCAACCCTCTGCGGCGTGAACGACCGGGCCCTACGGCCCGATACAGCTTTGCCAGGCACCATGCGCATCGGTCCCTACGAACTGACAAATAACGTCGCTCTCGCACCCATGGCCGGCGTGACCGACCGCCCGTTCCGACAACTCTGTCGGAGATTGGGGGCAGGGTTTGCCGTGTCCGAAATGGTCAGCGCCAACCCCAGCTTGCGGCACACCCGCAAAAGCCGGCAACGACTCGACCACGCGGGTGAGGACGCGCCCATTAGCGTGCAGATCGCCGGCGCCGATCCCCACATCCTGGCCGAAGCCGCCCGAATCAATGTGGCCCATGGCGCCCAGATCATAGACATCAACATGGGCTGTCCGGCAAAAAAAGTGTGTAACGTCCTGGCGGGATCGGCGTTGCTTCGCGATGAGACACTGGTGGGCCGCATTCTGGCGGCAGTGGTGGACGCGGTGGACGTGCCGGTCACGCTGAAAATGCGTACCGGCTGGGCCGCGGATCACCGCAACGGGGTTCGGATAGCGCGCATGGCCGAAGCGGCCGGCATCCAGGCTTTGGCGGTCCACGGGCGAACCCGAACCGACGGATACGGCGGCCCGGTGGACTACGACACCATCGCTCGGGTGAAAAACGAGGTGACCATCCCGGTCTACGCCAACGGCGATATCGACTCGCCGGCCAAGGCGGAAAGGGTGATGGCTCTGACCGGCGCCGACGGCGTGATGATCGGGCGTGCGGCACAGGGTCGTCCCTGGCTGCCAGGTCAGATAGCGGACTATCTGCGCACCGGCCAGAGGCACTCTGAACCGGCTGTGGCGGCGGTCCGAGACCTGCTGCTGGGCCACCTTGAGGAATTGTATCGGTTCTACGGTGCACATCAGGGGGTGCGCATCGCACGCAAGCACATCAAATGGTACTGCGCCGCGCACCCGGAGAGCGCAGCTTTCTGGCGGAACGTGAGCAGAGTCGAGTGCACCCGCCAGCAGACCCGCCTCACGCGGCAGCATTTCGACCGGCTGGCCATTGATTCACCCACCGGTTTGGCTGCCTAGGGCCTGTTGACACTATGCGGATACCCATCGACAGAGCCCCATTTTTTGCAGGACCAGGCGCAGTGAGCGCTGCGTACCCGCCGTACATGAGCGAACCTGAAACGCAGGCCTGTGGAAAATGGGGCCTGTCCCTGCGGGTTGTCCCTCAAATCAGGCCATGCAGCGTTGCACATCGCTTATTTGGAATAACCAAACTGCGTTCTACGCGCCTTGCTTGGCCTGATTTGAGGGACAACGCTGGGCGTCCGAATAATGTCAACAGGCCGTAGAGCGTCCGAATGAGCATCAAGATTTCCTGCGAAGACGCCAGCATCCCGCTCAGATCCCATGTTCAGACTGCACTCAGCGACTACTTTGAAAAGCTTGACGGCCATCCGACCTGCGGTCTGTACAAGTTGATCATAACCGAAGTGGAAAAACCCCTGTTGGAAGCCGCATTGCGACATGCGGGCGGCAATCAAACTCGGGCAGCTGAAATTCTGGGCATCAACCGCACCACCCTGCGCAAGAAGCTGCGGCTCTACGACATCGACTGAAACGCCGCTCACGGCCGACCGTGGCCGTGATCAATCGGATGTTGCGTTGGCCTGCAACCCGCTATAATGCGCCGGCCGCGTAACCCACCGCTCCGTCCGCAGTCTTGCGGCCAACCCAGTACGGCTCAAATGCAGCAGACCATTCCTATTCGACGTGCGCTTATCAGCGTTTCAGACAAGCACGGCCTGGTGGACTTCGCCCACCGCCTGGAGGATTTCGGTGTCGAGATTCTGTCCACCGGCGGGACCGCCAAGCTGCTGCGGGAAAACGCGATCCCGGTGGTCGATGTGTCCGACCACACCGGTTTCCCGGAATTGATGGATGGCCGGCTCAAAACCCTGCACCCACGAATACACGGCGGTCTGCTGGGCCGTCGTGGCGTCGATGACGGGGTTATGGCCGAGCACGACATTGCCCCCATCGACATGGTGGTGGTCAACCTCTACCCGTTCGAGCAAACCATCGCCCGTCCGGACTGCGACCTGGAGATGGCAATTGAGAACATCGACATTGGCGGGCCAGCCATGCTGCGCGCCGCCGCCAAAAATCACGCGGGCGTGGCCGTGGTGATCGACGTGGCGGACTACGCTGTGGTGATCGAGGAAATGGAGCGCGAGGGAGGGGCCTTGACCGCTGCCACGCGCTACCGCCTGGCGGTAAAGACCTTTGCCCGCACAGCCGGCTATGACGGCACCATCGCTAACTATCTCGGCCGCACCAACCCGGATGGCACTCAGTCCCGGTTCTCGGATACCTTCACGCTGCAGCTGCGCAAGGCCCAGGACATGCGTTACGGGGAAAACCCCCATCAGCAAGCGGCGTTTTATGTGGAAGCGAATGCCGGCGGCGCAAACGTGGCCGGCGCCCGCCAGCTGAACGGCAAGGCCCTGTCATACAACAACGTGGCCGACACGGATGCAGCGCTGGAATGCATCAAACAGTTCGATCAGCCCGCGTGCGTCATTGTCAAACACGCAAATCCCTGCGGCGTGGCTGTGGCGCCCAGCCTGTTGATGGCCTATGAGCGCGCTTTTCAGACCGACCCAACCTCAGCCTTTGGCGGCATCATCGCTTTCAATCGGCCGCTGGACGGCGATACCGCTTTTGCCATCGTGGAACGCCAGTTCGTGGAGGTCATCATTGCCCCCGGAGTCAGCGAGGCCGCGCTGCAGGCCGTGGCGACAAAGAAGAACATTCGTCTGCTGAGTTGCGGAGCGTGGACCGACGATCTGGAATCCGGGCTGGATTTTAAGCGCGTCAGCGGTGGCCTGCTGATACAGGATCGGGATACGGGACGAATCTCCGAAGCCGATCTGAAAGTCGTGACCAAGCGCCGGCCCAGCGCGCAGGAGCTGACAGACCTGATTTTCGCCTGGCGGGTCGCCAAATGCGTCAAATCCAACGCCATCGTCTATGCCCGGGACCAGCAGACCATCGGCGTCGGCGCAGGCCAGATGAGCCGGGTTTACTCGGCCCGCATCGCCGCGATCAAGGCCGAGGACGAGGGGATTCGCGTGGCCGGGGCGGTTATGGCGTCGGACGCTTTTTTCCCATTCCGGGACGGCATCGACTCGGCCGCCCAACATGGCATTACCGCAGTCATCCAACCCGGGGGTTCGCTACGCGACCAGGAAGTGATAGCGGCGGCGGATGAACAGGGAATGGCCATGGTGTTTACCGGTATGCGCCACTTCCGGCACTAACTGGAGCGGATCATGAAAGTACTGATCGTCGGAGGCGGCGGGCGTGAACACGCGATGGCCTGGAAATGCGCCCAGTCGCGACGGGTGGATACCGTCTTTGTCGCCCCCGGCAACGCCGGCACCGAGAGCGAGGCCAAGGTTCGCAACATCGATCTGGCGGCGAACGACATCGAGGGCTTGGCCCGCTACGCCGCCGAGACCGGGGTGGATTTGACCATTGTCGGCCCCGAAGCCCCGCTGGTGGCCGGGATCGTGGACACGTTCACCTCGGCCGGATTGCGTTGTTTTGGTCCATCACGGGACGCGGCGCAACTGGAAGGGTCCAAGGCCTTCAGCAAGGATTTCCTGGCGCGCCATCGAATCCCTACCGCCGGCTATAGCGTGTTCTCGGAAATCCGGCCCGCCGTTGATTACATACGCACTCAGGGCGCGCCCATCGTGGTCAAGGCCGACGGCCTGGCGGCGGGCAAGGGCGTCATCGTGGCGGAAAGCGAAGCCGAGGCAATCGCCGCGGTGGAAGCGATGTTGGCCGACAACCGATTCGGCCAGGCCGGCAGCCGCGTTGTGATCGAGGCATTTCTGCGCGGAGAGGAAGCCAGTTTTATCGCGATGGTGGATGGCACCCACGTGCTGCCCATGGCGACATCCCAGGATCACAAGGCCCGCGAAGAGGGTGATCACGGGCCAAATACCGGCGGCATGGGCGCCTACTCGCCGGCGCCGGTGATCACCCGGGAGATCCACGAACGTGTTATGTCCGAGGTCATACTGCCGACGGTCCGAGGCATGGCGGAGGACGGCCATCCCTACACCGGCTTTCTCTATGCCGGTCTCATGATCGATCAGGACGGATCGCCGCAGGTGCTGGAGTACAACTGCCGGCTCGGTGACCCGGAGACGCAGCCCATCCTGATGCGGCTGAGATCGGATCTGACCGGACTCTGCGAGCTGGCTCTTGACGGTCGTCTCGATCAGGCGGTTGTCGAGTGGGACCCACGGCCGGCGCTGGGCGTGGTGATGGTAGCCGGGGGCTATCCGGGTTCCTACCGCAGTGGCGATCCCATATCGGGGCTGAACCTGGGCGACGCGCCGGACTGCAAGATCTTCCACGCGGGGACCGTGAGACGCGACCAGGAGGTGGTCACCAGCGGTGGGCGCGTATTATGCGTCACCGCACTGGGAGATTCAGTGGCGTCGGCCCAGACACGAGCCTATGAAATCGTGCGGACGGTCCGGTGGAATCATGCTGGGTTCCGCCGGGACATCGGTTATCGGGCGGTGGCGCGGGAACAGTCGCACGCCAAACCCTGACCGAACCACAATCGGCCTGACTGCGGTACCGGCGTATAGTGGGCATAGAATGGTCCGTCGCCAATGTCCTGTGCCGGGTTCGGGATCAGTCGCCATGCGGGAACGCGGATTCACACTCACCGAGGTGCTGCTGGCCATCGTGGTGATGACCCTTGGTCTGTTGGGTCTGGCCAACCTCCAGTTCCAATCGCTGCGCGCGAATCAGGATGCCTACCACACCAGCCAGGCGGCGTTCCTGGCCGAAGAAATTCTGGAACGCATGCGCGGCAACCCGGTTCAGGCGCTGGCCGGGCGCTATGACCTGGCCTATGACGCGGCCGGACCAGCGCCGGTGAACTGCATCGGCAGCAGCCAGACCTGTTCCCCAGAGCAACTGCGGGCCTATGATCTGTCGGACTGGATCGCTACCGTCGCGCAGCGACTGCCGGCCGGGGTCGGCGCCATCAGTACCGCGCCTGGACCCGCCGCCAACGCGCGGGTCACCATCCGACTCCGCTGGGAAAACAGACTGCGATGGTCTGGCCCCACACCAGGCGACGCGTCCACCACCGAACTCCGTTTCGATGCGGTGCTTTGAATCCCACTTCCGGCGCACCCAGCGCGGATTCACCCTGACCGAGCTGATGGTGGCTCTCACCCTTGGACTCATCGTCAGCGCCGGCATAATCCAGATTGTGCTCTCGGCACGAGCAAGCCAGCGCATTCAGTACGCACTGACCGATCTGCAGGAAAGCGGGCGTGCCGCGGTTTCGCTGCTGGGGGAACGCATCCGGTTGGCCGGATATGACAATCCGGCGACGCTCAGAAAACCGGTTTCACCAGCCGTGCGGGGCGATGTTGGTCCGGATGCGATCCAAATCGCATTTGAAGGCGGGGACGATGTGGTGGACTGCCGGGGCCAAACAGTGGCTGAAGATACGGTGGTCACCGAGCGCTTCGAGGTGGTCGACGGGCAACTCCGGTGCAGCCTGCTGGACCAGCCGCTGGTGGATGGCATCAGCGATCTGCATATACTGTATGGGCTCGATACCGACTTTCCGCCGGATGGGCTGCCCAATCGATTTGTGGACGCGGCCGGTGTGGGTGCGAACTGGGGGCAGGTGACGGGCGTGCGGCTGGCCGTGCTGGCGATCAGCAACGATGACGTGGGTCTGGACCCCGACACGCGGGCGCTGATGCTGCTCGATAACAGCATTGGGCCATTTGCTGACCGCAGATTGAGGGCAGTGTTCTCGACCACCGTACAATTGCGCAACTGAGGGGCCCGTGATCTATTCTGGACGAAACAGATTGGAAGGTTAAAGGTGCAGCTTCAAGACGCAGATCGCGGGTAACAGTTGTTCTATTGCCAAGATTTTCAACGAGAAAGCTGTGTATTTCAGTCCCAAGATGCGCGTTCACCAGTAGGTCAGAGGCTCCCTGAAGAACGTCACCCGGAACACCCGGTGACCTGGAACAACGACCATGATGCCTGATCCGTCCGTGGGCCATCCACCCCTGCCAAATTCACCGGGCCGGCTGCGGTCAGGGCTGGTCCGTTCGGGTCGCACACCGCGGCACCAACGCGGCATGGCGCTGGCTACCAGCCTGATCATGTTGTCGCTGATGACCCTGATGGGTATCAGCGGAATGAACACCAGTATCCTGGAACAGCGGATAGCGGGTAACCAGAAACAACGGTGGCAGGCCATGGCGCTGGCCGACAGTGGACTTCGGCAAGCGGAAAGTCTGCTCAAAGCGCCCTGCGGCAACCGGGTCGATTTCACCGCCGAGTTGCAGAACAATGGCGGCCTGTTGATCGCCGACACCGAACTGGGACTGGGCCGTTACCGCGTCGCCGTTGAAGACAACAGCGGTGATTCGAATCCAAGTCAGCAGATCGACGGTGACGGTGTGGTGCATCTGCTGGCTACAGGGGAAGTGGGCCAGGACCCCAACCTGGCGGTGGTGAGACTCCAACGGACGCTGCGGCGACAGTTGACGGCCCATGACTACGCGGTGCTCACGGGGGCGGATACCGTGATCGAAGGGGCGCCCATCATTGACGGCTGCGCCGCAAACCTGCACGTCAACGGCAACATGAGCCTGCTCGGCGGCGGAACACTGGAAGGCAACCTATCTGCCGCGGGCCAGGTCATCAACGCGGGCGCAGCGGTGATCAACGGCGACATTACCGCCGATGCCCTGCTGCTTCCAACACCCGAAATCGAACCCGAGGATGTGCGTGCAAGCGCCGACTACGTGCTGACGGATACGGGCCAGGTGCGAGATAACGCGGGTCAGGTCTTAGCAGATGGCAACAACGACTGGAACGGCTGGCGGTACAGCGGGGGACAATGGGAACTGGGCGGCGATACGCCGCCAAACGGCATTTACTTTGTCAATGCCAACGTTCTGATCTCGGGCTCACCGGGACGGAGCGGATCGGCCTGGCGGGCCACAATCGCGGCCCGGGACGACATACAGGTCACCGGCGAAATGAGCGCCCGAAGCTACTCCGACGACCTGCGCCTGGGGGATGTGGGCGACCTGCTGCTGGTTGCCGGCGGCGATCTCCAGATCACCGCTCAGCCATCACAAATCCTGTCCGGTGCCTTGGTCGCCGGGCAACAGATTGAAATCGTAGGTGATCTGACGATAGAAGGACGTATCATCGCCCGAGGCGACGATGCCGGCACATCTCTGGTGGATATCAACCACCTGTCCGGCGACATGCACATAAACGGACAGAGCGCACTGCCGTCAAGCGCAAACGGTGGTTTGGTTCTGTTGGCTTGGCGGGAACTCTACCAGTAACGATCAGCGTTTCATGGCAGCGAAAAATTCCGAGTTGGACTTGGTCGCCTTGAGCTTGTCCAGCAGAAACTCCATGGCGGCGAGTTCGTCCATTGAGTGCAGGATCTTGCGCAGGATCCACACCTTCTGCAGCTCATTCGGGTCCATCAGCAACTCCTCGCGCCGGGTGCCCGAGCGATTGATGTCGATGGCCGGATAGATCCGTTTCTCAGCGATCCGCCGATCGAGATGAATCTCCATGTTGCCGGTGCCCTTGAACTCCTCGTAGATCACATCGTCCATGCGCGATCCGGTGTCCACCAAGGCGGTGGCAATGATCGTGAGGCTGCCCCCCTCTTCGATATTCCGCGCGGCGCCAAAAAAGCGCTTCGGGCGATGCAGCGCGTTGGCATCGACGCCGCCGGTCAGCACCTTGCCCGATGACGGAACCACCGTGTTGTATGCCCGGGCAAGGCGGGTGATGGAATCCAGCAGAATGACCACGTCGCGCCGATGCTCCACCAGACGTTTGGCCTTCTCGATGACCATTTCAGACACTTGAACATGACGGCTGGCGGGCTCATCGAAGGTGCTGGACACCACCTCGCCCCGCACCGAACGCTGCATCTCGGTGACTTCCTCCGGCCGCTCGTCAATCAGCAGGACGATCAGGTAACACTCGGGGTGATTGAAGGAAATGCTCTGGGCGATGTTTTGCAGAATCATGGTCTTGCCCGCTTTGGGCGGTGAAACGATCAGTCCGCGTGCCCCCTTTCCGATGGGCGCCACCAGGTCGATGGTGCGTGCGGTCAAGTCCTCGGTGCTGCCATTGCCACGTTCCAGATCCAGACGCTCGGTGGCATGAAGCGGCGTGAGGTTCTCGAACAGAACCTTGTTCTTGGCATTTTCCGGCGGCTCGAAATTGATCTCGCTGACTTTCAGCAGCGCAAAATACCGTTCCCCCTCCTTGGGCGGCCGAATCTTGCCGGAAACGGTGTCGCCGGTGCGAAGACTGAACCGTCGGATCTGACTGGGGGAGACATAAATGTCGTCCGGACCGGCCAGATAGGAGCTGTCCGCCGAGCGCAGAAAACCGAAACCGTCCTGCAGGATCTCGAGTACGCCATCGCCGTGGATATCCTCTCCGCTTTTGGCATGGGCTTTGAGAATCGCGAAAATCAGATCCTGCTTGCGCGAGCGGGCGAGGTTATCCAGTCCAATGGACCGAGCCACTTCGATCAGCTCAGACGCAGATTTTTTCTTCAGTTCCGTCAGGTTCATCAATGAATTCCAGGTTTGCTACCCGCCAGCGGACCGGTCGGCCTGCACGAATGACGGATGAGGTAGGAGGGTCTAGAATCGGGGGCAGGTACGGTATATCGGTTTCAAGGTCTTGAAAAAAAACGGGTATCCGCCGTGACGACAGGCACAGCGCCGTCGCCACGGCACGTGCGTATCAGAGGCTGCCGTCGAGAAACGCCGTCAGCTGAGATTTGGACACGGCGCCAACTTTGGTCGCCTCCACCGCCCCTTCCTTGAACAGCATCAAAGTTGGAATGCCACGGATGCCAAACTTCGGCGGCGTTGCCGGATTCTCGTCTATATTCAGTTTGCAGATCTTCAGGCGACCAGAATACTCGCCCACCACCTCGTCCAGGATCGGGGCGATCATCTTGCACGGGCCGCACCATTCCGCCCAGTAGTCGACCAGCACGGGATGTTCAGACTGCAAGACCTCGTTTTCGAAAGTGTCGTCGGTAACGTGGACAATGTCATCGCTCACGGGAAATCTCTCCGTTCTCAGCCGACCGGCGCATGATTACGTCAGAGTGTTATGATTGCTTATGGGCAGGGCTGTCCGGAATCACTCTGCCTAAGGATCGCAACGGCGACCGGAGTTCCGGCTTAAAGAAGTACACAGCCCTAAGTTTGAGCCCAATCCACACTCTTTTTCAAGTCTCCTGCGAGAAATTCGCTTAATGCCCAACCAGCACCTGACCAACACACGTTTCCGCTCCCTCGACTTATCCCCTGCCCTGGTGAAGGGATTGGATGATCTGGGATTCGACTATTGCACACCAATACAGGCCAAGACTCTGCCACTGGCACTGGCAGGCAAAGACGTCGCCGGCCAGGCGCAGACCGGAACCGGCAAGACGGCCGCGTTCCTGCTTGCCACCATGCACCACCTGATGCGCCACACCGAGGCGCCACCGCCAGAGGCCGAGCACACGGATCCCCGGGCCATCATACTGGCGCCGACCCGCGAGCTCGCGATTCAGATCGAACGAGACGCCGAAGCGTTGGGCAAACACACCGGCCTGCGCACCGGCCTGGCTTATGGCGGCACCGGCTACGAGAGTCAGCGGCGGCGACTGGAAGAGGGTGTGGACATTCTGATCGGAACGCCCGGACGGACCATCGACTACTTCAAACAGAAAGTGTTCAGCCTCAGACGAATCGAAGTGGTGGTGCTCGACGAAGCGGACCGCATGTTCGACCTCGGCTTCATCGCCGACCTGCGCTTTCTGTTGCGCCGAATGCCGCCGCCGGGACAACGGTTGAACCTGATGTTCTCTGCAACCCTCTCGTTTCGCGTCCACGAACTCGCCTATGAGCACATGAACTCGCCAGCGGAGGTTTCGATAGAGCCTGAGCAGGTAACCGCGGACCGGGTGGAGCAGGTGCTATATCATGTGGCCATCAACGAGAAAATACCGTTGTTGCTGGGTCTGCTTAGGCAAGTGGACAAACAGCGCGTGCTGATATTCGTGAACACCAAACGGGTCGCTGAAATTGTCGGCCGATACCTGGGCGGCAATGGCATGGAGGCCGCGGTTCTGTCGGGTGATATTCCGCAGAAGAAGCGGCAGCGTCTGCTGGAGCGATTTACTGCCGGCGAACTGACCGCGCTGGTGGCAACCGATGTGGCCGCGCGCGGATTACACATCCCCGATGTGGCCATGGTGGTGAACTTCGATCTGCCTCAGGACGCGGAGGACTATGTTCACCGCATTGGCCGAACGGCCAGAGCCGGGGCGGCGGGTCTGGCGGTCAGTCTGGCCTGTGAGGAGTATGTGTATTCGCTGCCGGAAATCGAACAATACATCGGCCAACCCATACCAACGGCGCCAATCGAAGACGATTTTCTGGTGACTCCGTCACCACCTGAGCCACGACGCCCCAGCGAAAAACCCGGCGGCCATGGCCGGAATCCCCGATCACGGCGCAGCGGCGGGCGGCGTGGCCAACCGCAGCGGAGCGACGACGCACAGTCACACACTGCTGCAGCCGGCGACGCAAATCCGGCGCCGGCGGCCGCCGACAGCGAGGCCGCACCCGCGCGCCCGAAACGCCGTCGTCGGCCGCGGCGCAAGTCCGAACCGAGTACGCCGGCCAAGTGACACATGAGAACCGCCGCGGCAGAACCGCCGAACTCGGTTGTCAGTGGTCTGCTGACCGAAAACGCAGTTTGTAGGCAGCTGCTTTGAGCAGGCCCGCCTCGGCCTCCAGATCGGCACGGGTGAGGGGGTGATCTTCCAGCCAGCCGGCCTCGAAAATCAGCGTAAGCGTGCGCTCCTGGCGCAGCAGCTCGGGGGTGGGCACGTTGACCTCGGTTCGGCCCCGATGGAGCAATACCGCCAGACGCAGGAGTATGCACAGATCAATCGCGGGCTGGCGGATTTCATCGGGCAGTTCCTCGAACGTGGATTGGGGGAATTTGCGCCGATGGCCGCGAATCAGCACCGAAAGCAGACGTTGCTCACCCCGCGCAAAACCGGCCAAATCGGCATGGCGCAGGAGATAGGCGCCGTGTTTGTGATACTGCGTATGTGAAACCGACAGGCCCAGTTCATGAAGATGGGCCGCCCAGTTGAGAAAGTTGCGGCATTCCTGATCCGTTGCAGCCCGGCAACTGCCGGCCTGATCGTAAAGGGCCAGGGCGGTACCGGACACCCTTTCGGCATGCTCGGTATCGATGACATATCGACGCTCGAGCGCCCAGACCGTGCGCTCGCGCACATCTTCATGGCGCAGGCGTCCGAGCAGGTCGTAGAGCAACCCTTCGCGCAACGCCCCGTCCGACACCTCGAGATGCTCAATGCCCAGGGACTCGAACACCCCGTACAGAATGGCAAATCCACCCGGAAACACGGTGGCACGTTCCGGGCTGATTTCGAGCCGTTCGGACAAAGCTGCCACGCTGCCCGCTTCGATCATGGCTGCGCGCAGTCGTTTCAGGCTTTCGCGGGTGATCCCGTGTACACTCCAACCCGCGGCTTCCACCGCCTTGCGAATGGCCCGGATGGTGCCGGAAGCACCGGTGGCCACATCCCACTGCCCGGGCATGAATTCCCAGCGCACCGGTTCGAGTTCCAGGCGCGCCGCCACCTCGGCCCGCTGCATCTCCGCTTTGCTGATGACACCGTCGGCGAAAAACCTCTGGGTCATGGAAACACAGCCCATAAACAGGCTTTCCAGGCGCTGGGGTTCAAAATTCTCGCCGAGAATCAGCTCGGTACTGCCACCGCCGATGTCCATCACCAGCCGGCGTCCATCCGCAGCGATGGTGCTGTGCGCAACACCGAGATAAATCAGCCGCGCCTCTTCCAAGCCGGATACCACTTCCACCGGGTGGCCCAGGGCGCGCTCTGCCTCCAGCAGAAATTCGCGCCCGTTGCGCGCGCGTCGCAGGGTGTTGGTACCGACCACGCGTACGTTTTCCGGTTGCAGGGATCGCAACCGCTGTCCGAACCGCTCAAGGCATGCAATGCCCCGGGTCCGGGAGTCGACCGTAAGTCGATTCCGATGGTCCAGGCCGGCGGCCAAACGCACCATCTCACGCAAGCGATCAAGGACTTGGAACTGATCGTCCACTTGACGCGCGACCATCATATGAAAGCTGTTGGAGCCAAGATCGATGGCGGCAAAAAGATTGCTGTCGGAATGAACCGGCACGTCGGAGTTGGTCAAGGGAACGTCCGCGCTCAATCCTTCAGATCGCGCAGCTGAGCCGGTGTCAACGCCCAGCGCATCATGCCGGTAGCGGGCTTGGGCTCGCCTTCGTACTCAAGCAGGCACACTCCGCCCTTCTTGAGCGCGATCACCCGCAACGGCCGACCGCATACCATATAGCCCGCCAGCCGGCCCAAATCCGGCTCGTGGCCCACCAACGCGATGGTATCCTCCGACCCAAAACGGTTCAGCCAGTCCAACACCGCCTGCGGATGCCCGCCCGGTTCCAACGCCGCGACCCGTTCGGATTTGGCCCGGCCGTAACTGCGGCCAAGCAACGCGGCGGTCTCGCTGGCCCTGACCAGGCCACTGGTGCCGATGACATCCAATCGCTTGATCAGGCGTCGAAGGCGGCTCGCATTTTTTCGCATTCTGCGGCGCCCGGCGTCGGTCAAGGACCGTTTTGCGTCGTCAACTGTGGCGGACGAAACAGAATCGGGCACCTCGGCGACAGCATGGCGAATCAAGAGGATTTTCATTGTGGTGACTCACCAACAGGCCTCAACGGAATGCGGGTCAGGCCTGTTTTGCGGTTTTGAACGCCGCCATCGTGGACGGATTCTGCCCAGCCAGTTGGCGATCCGGAGTGATACCACGTTTGTCGTCGAAGCGACAGGTAAACACGCTGCCCTGACCGATTTGACTCTGGATTTCCAGTCGCGCGTCGTGGCGCAGCAGCACGTGTTTGACAATAGCCAGACCCAGTCCGGTCCCTCCGGCCTCGCGGGAACGCGCCACATCCACCCGGTAGAAGCGCTCCGTCAGCCGCGACAGATGCTGAGCTGGAATCCCTTCACCGTTATCGGTTACAGACAAACAAAGACTGCGGTCTTGGTCCCGATACCAGTGAATGCCGATCCGCCCGCCGTCGGGAGTATAGCGGACCGCATTGAACACCAGGTTGGAGAAGGCACTGCGCAGCTCCCGCTCCTGGCCAAGCAGCCACTCGGATGCATCCGCAGAGAGGGTCACCTCATGAGCACGGGAACCGCTGAGTGAAAGCGCATCCTCCCGGATCACCGCCAGAATACCGTGTACTGGCACCGGTTCATCGGGCTGCCGCCGACCGCCTGATTCAAGCCGGGATAAGGTCAGCAGATCCTCGACCACGGTAAACATCCGGACGGCTTGCTGATTGATGTGTTGCAGCGGCCTCTGCCAGGGCGAATTCAGAAACTCCCCGCTGTCCAGCATGGACTCGGCATATCCGCTGAGCACCGTCAGGGGCGTTCGCAGCTCATGGGACATATTGGAGACGAAATCCCGACGGGTCCGCTCCAGGTTACGCAGGCGGGTTATGTCGGCGGACAGGAGCAAATCCTGGTCCTCGTCATAGTTCACCAACCGAAGGCTGAGCTGAACAGACTCGTTGACCGGCGACGGGACTTCCACCGCCCCGTCGAACCGCCCGGCACGCAATAATGCAGTGAACTCGGGGTTACGCACCAAATTGCTGATGGGCCGATTGAGATCGCGCCGTCTCAGCCCCAGCATGCGCGCGGCGGCGCTGTTGTACCAAAGAATCCTTCGTTCCGGCCCCAGCGCCACCGCGCCGTCCGGTAGGGCCTCGGCCGCTTCCCGAAACCGCGACAAGAACTGGGCGAGGCGCCGCTTTCCCTGCCGGTTGCGCGACCTGAGATTGTAGAGGCTATCGTAAACCTGCGCCCAGATGCCGTAAGCTTTTGGGGGTCGATCGGTGCGGTGCGCCTTGAGCCATCGGTCCAGGCGATACAGACTCAGCAGATGCCAGCCAAGGCAGCCGCTAAGGGCCGCCACCATGCACCAGGCGACCTCACCCAGAACGAGCCCCAGCACCAGGGAGACACCGAGAACGGTGACCAGTCTAAGGCCCACCCAAAGCCAGGCGGTGTTCAAACGAACCCTTGATCCAGGAAAGGTCTGGTCAATTGCTGCGGGCGCGCCGACGCCTTTGCGCGCTCTCGTGCGAGTCGCACCGGGCGAAGTTGGCCCGAGGCATATAAGCGAGTTGCCGATGAGCGAGGTGCAACGCGGTACCGAGGGCGCGAAAGCCCGATCCCGCTGGGGTTTTGCTCACAAGAGCGCATCTGCCGCGTTTCGCGGCTTGGCCATGGACTGACTGTGGCGCTGCGCCGGGAGCCTACCATCTGCGCCCATGCGGACCGAAGCGCGATTCGTATCAATTGATCAGACCTTACCTAGTGTGGACGCATCAGGTGGGAGGGTAAAATGCGCAGGTTCAAGACGCAGATCGCGGATAGCAGTGGTTCTTTTGCCAAAATCTGCAACGATGCAACTGTGCATTTCAGTCCCAAGATGCAGGCTCACGAGTAAATCAGCGGCTCCCTGGCACTAGACCTTGGTCGAGAAACGGTAACCCGCGCCTCGAACCGTCTGGACCAGCGCATCGTAACCGGCCGGTTGCAGCGCTTTACGCAGTCGGCGAATGTGCACATCGATGGTGCGCTCCTCCACGTACACGTTGCTGCCCCAGACCCGGTCCAGCAGCTGGCCCCGGGTATATACCCGCTCCGGGTGGGACATGAAAAACTTCAGCAGCCGGTACTCGGTGGGGCCAACCTCTAGCTCTGCGCCCCTGGCCGAAGTCACTCGGTGGCTTGCCATATCCAGGGTCAAGCCATTGGCGCGCAGCAAATCGTCATTTCCCTCAGGCGCCGACCGGCGCAATACCGCCTTGATTCGGGCCGCCAGTTCCCGCGGTGAGAACGGCTTGGTGACGTAGTCATCCGCCCCGGTCTCCAGACCCCGCACTTTGTCATCCTCCTCGGCCCGAGCGGTCAACATCACAATCGGTATGTCGGCGGTCAGCTCCTCCTTCTTCCAACGCCGCGCCAGTTCCAGACCGCTGACGCTGGGGAGCATCCAATCCAGCAGTATCAGGTCGGGCCTTTGATCTGCGATCAGTGACTGCGCTTCACGCGCGTCCACCGCCTCCTGGGTATGATAGCCGGCCTGGCGTAGAGCGAAGGCAGTCATCTCCCGGATGGCTTGCTCGTCTTCAACAATCAGGATGTATGGCGCGCTCATATTCCGTCCCGCGTTACGTAGTGCCCCTCCTCCATTGAAGACCACCCATGTTACAGTCAGATGACGACCAGGGTGACCTGGAATCGTGCCACGAACGGATTTCCGAAATACCGGCCATGTCCAAGTCATCCAGGATCCCGTGCAAACCCGCCTGAGCGCTTATCTCCTTACCCGTCGGAATGGCGCCGCGGGAGCCGGACGCAGAACGATAAACAGGACAGCGAGGCAGGCAACGACCTAGTGATGGATTTTCTCCGTGGTTGCGGGCAGTCCTGGAAAACACAATACCCGGCTGACCGTTATGTGGATACGTGTCAGGTTTATTGTGAGTATGTTGGCCAATACGGCATTGACAAGTGAAGCCCATGACTCTACAACTTTAGACGCAGTATAAACTAGCGCTGCAAGTAGGCAGTATTCAGTAGATCGACAGGAGGGAAAGCGATGGATCTCAAAGGCAGCAAGACGGAAGGTAACCTGAAGGACGCATTTTCGGGTGAGTCACAGGCCAACCGCCGGTACTTGTACTTCGCCGCCAAGGCGGATGTGGAGGGTTACAATGACGTGGCAGCCGTGTTCCGCTCCACCGCGGAGGGTGAAACAGGCCATGCCCACGGCCATTTGGAATATCTGGAATCCGTTGGCGATCCGGCAACCGGTCTACCGATTGGCGCAACCGGCGACAATTTGAAAGCCGCCATCGCCGGCGAAACCCATGAGTACACCGACATGTACCCGGGCATGGCCAAGTCAGCCCGAGATGAAGGTTTCGACGAAATCGCCGACTGGTTTGAAACCCTGGCCAAGGCCGAACGGTCTCATGCCAACCGGTTCCAGAAGGCTTTTGACAGTCTGGATGCCTGAGTCGGCACCATCCGAGGGGCGGGTCATCGCCCCTCGCTTTTCAATCTCAAAAAGGCAAAGGCCCGATCATGTCAGCAGCGACCGGTGGCACGCGCGAGGGGAGTCTGGAGGCACCCACCCGACATCCGCTCGATTGGAAGAACGCAACGTTCTGGGATCAGGAGAACCTGGATCGAGAACTTGAGCGTGTGTTCGATATATGCCACGGCTGCCGGCGATGCGTCAGTCTGTGCAACTCATTTCCGACGCTGTTTGACCTGGTGGATGAATCCGACACCATGGAAGTGGACGGTGTCGCCAAGTCAGACTATTGGAAGGTGGTTGAACACTGTTACCTGTGCGATCTCTGCTACCTGACCAAGTGCCCCTATGTGCCGCCCCATGAGTGGAACGTGGATTTTCCTCACCTCATGCTCAGGGCCAAGGCGGTACACTTCAAGGAACACGGCGCGAGCCTACGCGACCGGGTGCTGAGTTCAACCGATACGGTGGGCAAACTCGCCGGCATTCCGGTGGTGAGCGGTGTGGTCAACGCCAGTAACCGGAACGGCACGATGCGGCGGGTTCTGTCAAAGGCCCTGGGGGTGCACGAGAACGCACCGGTGCCGCCCTACCATAGCGACACGCTGAGCAAGCGCATGGCCAAACGCCAGCCCTCATCGTTGCAAGCTGAATCTACCGATCTGACCACAGGAAAGGTGGCGCTGTTCGGCACCTGCTACGGCAACTATAACGAACCGGATATCGGCACCGATCTGGTGTCCGTTTTTGAGCACAACGGCGTCCCTGTGACTCTGGTCGAGAAAACCCGGTGTTGCGGCATGCCCAAGCTGGAACTGGGTGATCTGGATGCCGTCGCCGCCGCCAAGGACATCAATATTCCGCTGCTGGCATCTCTGGTGGATCAGGGCTATGACATCGTTGCCCCGGTGCCGTCCTGTACATTGATGTTCAAGCAGGAACTGCCACTGATGTTCCCGGATGATGCTGAGGTGGCCAAGGTGCAGCAGCGTATTTTCGACCCGTTCGAGTATCTTATGCTCCGCCACAAGGCGGGCAAGCTTGCCACCGACTTCAAGCAGTCCCTGGGCAAGGTCGCCTATCATGTCGCCTGCCATCTACGGGTCCAGCGAATCGGTCTGAAGACCCGCGACCTCCTGCAACTGGTGCCCGACACCCAAGTCGAGCCGATAGAGCGCTGCTCGGGTCATGACGGTACCTATGCGGTCAAGCAGGAGTTCCACGACATTTCGATGAAAATCGCACGGCCCGTGGTAACCCGGGTGGAGAAAATGGACGCCGATCATTATGGTAGCGATTGTCCGATGGCCGGGCATCAAATTGAGAACGGTCTGGGCAAGGAAATGCATCCGGAGCACCCCATGACCCTGCTCCGCAAGGCTTACGGAATCTGAACAAGAAGAGGACCACCCCATGTCGAATGAGGGTTACCACGAGCCGATTGGCGAACTGAGCGACGAGACGCGCGACATGCACCGCGCCATCGTATCGCTGATGGAAGAACTCGAAGCGGTCGACTGGTACAACCAGCGCGTGGATGCCTGCAAGGATGCCGACCTGAAGCACATTCTTGAGCACAATCGTGACGAAGAGAAAGAACATGCCGCTATGGTGATGGAGTGGATTCGGCGGAAAGATCCGACCTTCGACAAGGAACTGCGTGACTATCTGTTCACCGACGCACCCATTGTCGACCCGGACCACGGACACTGACAGAAGCAGCCGACAATACCTGGCAGAAACTGAAAAGCGTACACACGATGACTGAGATACCGATTGGTTCGGAGCCATCACGAATGGAAAAGTTGTCCCGACAAGATTTGTTTTCCCTGGAGGCCTATGCCGAGGCGCGACCGGATTTCCGCGCTCAGGTCCTCAGGCACAAGGCGGCTCGGCGCATAGAGCTTGGCGATCACGCGACACTCTACTTCGAGGATCGGATGACCATGCAGTACCAGATTCAGGAAATGCTGCGGGTCGAACGCATTTTTGAGGCCAGCGGCATTCAGGAAGAGTTGGACGCATACAACCCGATGATCCCGGACGGCAACAACTGGAAAGCCACCTTTATGCTGGAGTATGAGGACGTGGCCGAGCGGCGCGATGCGCTGGCCGCCCTGATCAATGTGGAAGATCACACCTGGGTGCGGGTGGCTGACATGCAGCCGGTTTACGCCATCGCCGACGAAGATCTGGAGCGGGAAACCAGTGACAAAACTTCATCGGTGCACTTCATGCGCTTCGAGCTGACGCCCCAGATGGTCGAGGCCGCCACCGCCGGTGCACCGATCAGCATAGGCATCGACCATCCGGCCTACACCGTGTCCCTGGAACCTATTCCAGAGCCTTCGCGGGAATCGCTCGCGGCCGATCTCAAGGCCGGCTGACAGGCAAACAAGGCGGCACGCATTGGGCGAGTCAACGGCCTGCCCGAATCAAGGCGCCCAACCCGGCCCGATCGAGCGCGTCTGACAGCAACGCCTCCACTTCGGCAGGGCTTTCGAGCGCGACCGCCTCTTGTGCCAACCGCTGAGCCTGATTCAGGGTAAAACTCTTGAGCACCCATTTGACCTTATTCAGGCTGGCATGGCTGGTGCTAAGGCTGTCGATACCGAGACCCACCATCAGCAAACACCCCGCGGGATCTCCGGCCAGCTCGCCACAAACCGCCACCGGACATCCCAGTGGCGCAGCCTGCTCGGCCACACCTCCGATGGCCTTGAGCACGGCCGGGTGCAAACCGCTGTACAGCGCAGCGACCCGGCTGTTGGTCCGATCGGTCGCCAGCAGGTATTGAGTCAGGTCGTTGGTGCCAATAGACAATGCGTCGACCCGCCTGGCATATGCCTCCACCTGATACAGCACGGCCGGTACCTCAACCATCACGCCCACCTCGGGGTTGCCGACCGGGATGCCCTCTTCCAGCAATTCAGCCCGCGCCCGGGCCAGCAGCCCGAGCGCCTCGTCCAGTTCCGGTAGCTGGCTTATCATGGGGAAAAGAATACGGTAGCGGTCACCCGCCTCCCCCGCCCGGAGCATGGCCCGCAGCTGGGTCAGGAATATCTCCGGATGATCCAGTGTCACGCGCATGCCACGCCACCCCAGATAGGGATTGGCTTCGTTGATCGGAAAATACGGTAGCGCTTTGTCCCCGCCGATATCCAGAGTGCGCAGGCTCACCGGGTAGGGCGAGAACATGCGAATCACTCGCCGGTAGATCCCGGCCTGCTCAGTTTCTCCGGGAAAGCGGTCACGCACGGCAAAATGCATCTCGGAGCGGTACAGACCGATGCCCGCAGCGCCGCTCTGCCGCGCCGCCGCAATATCCGCAAACAGCGCCGTGTTGGCCATCAGGCTCACCGGGTGAGCGTCGGCCGTGGCGCAGGGATGGTCGCGCAGCCGCTCCAAATCCCTGGACAGCGCCTGCTCCTCGAGTTCCAGACGCAGATACTCCCGACGAAGCTGTGGCCGCGGTTCGATGCACACCCGGCCGGAGTAACCGTCCACCACGATCTCCAGCCCCTCTAGACCGGCCACCGGAAGGTTTCCGACACCGAACACCGCCGGGATGCCCATGCCCCGGGCCAGCACTGCCACATGGGAAGCCGAGGTTCCGCTGGCCGACACCACGGCGGAAAGACAGGCCACCGGCACATCTGTGATATCGGTGGCGGTAACGTCTTCGCCCACCAATACGACCCGTGCGGGGTATTCACGCTCTTGTTCGCCGGTGCTGCGAAGACGACGCAGGAGGCGTTCACCCAGGTCGCGCAGGTCATCGGCCCGGGTGCGGATGTAGGGGTCGTCCAATGCCTGTAACTGGTTCGCCTGGCGATCGATCACATGGCGCACCGCACCGGGCGCCCAATTGCCTGACGCAATACCGGTGGCCACCTCGCCGGCGAAGGAGCCGCCCTCCAGAATCAGGATATAGGCATCGAACAGCGCCAGATCGGCTTCGGCCAATCGCGGAGCCATGTTGAGCCGTATGGCGCGCATGGACGCGATCTCGGTCTGCAGAGCGGAACGAAATCGAGCCAACTCAAGCTCCACGTCGTCCGCAACCCGGTCGGGGGTTGTGGCCAATACGCGCGCCGTACGCACCGCCACCGCGCTGCCTACGGCAACCCCACGGACGGAATCCGTGCCGGATAAGATCACGTTGCGGGATGCAGCTTTACCGGGCCCTAGCGACCCTGTGTCAGGCTTGAGATACTCGGCCACTTCGATCTGAGCGAGTACCCCAGCGACTTGGGCCGCCAACGTGACCAGAAAAGCGCCCTCGTCATCACCGAACCGGCGCCGGGCACTCTGTTGCACCACCAGCACGCCGAGTACACGACGGGCCAGAATTACCGGCACGCCCAGGAATCCGTGAAACGGAGCCTCCCCTGTTTTCGGTACGAACTGATAGCTCGGGTGGGCAGAGGCATCGTCCAGATTCACCGGCTCCGCGCGGGCGGCCACCAGACCGACAAGCCCGCCCGTCCGGGGCAATCGCACTGCTCCGACTGCGTCAGGCCGCAAACCGTCGCTGGCCACCAGTACATGTTCCGCACGCCGCTCATCGGCGATGTACACGGAGCATACGTCGCAACCGATCTCGGCCTTGACCCGGGCAACAATGAGGTTCAGGGCGGTGCGCGAATCCGGTGCGGAGCTGACATCGACCACGATCCGGCGCAACGCTTCAAGCATGGAGCGACTCTTCACTTACCCGGGCACCTCAGGCATTCGCAGCATACTGGATGGCAAAGTACATAACGTCGCTGATCAGTAGGAGCGGAGGGCAAGACGATTCCAACACTCGGTGGGATCGCCTTGCCACGACGGGGTAGACAATCCCGCCAGCGAGGCGACTTAGGCTTTGGTTTCATGCGTCAGAAGTTCGCAGCACTTCTGACGCATGAAACTACCGGCGCCGTTCCGGAGCACCGTTCCTGCTCGACCCCTGGCCCCGATGCTCGCGGACAGAGGCATCCCGTGGTTCGTAGTTTGGAAACAAGAGAGGGGCAAACTCCCTCAGCGCCCGCGCGTACACATCCCGTTTGAAGTGGACGACGGCCTGGTGGGGGTACCAGTAGTCGACCCAACGCCAGAAATCGAACTCAGGCCGTTGAGAGCAGGCCAGATTCACATGCTGCTCGGAACCGGTCAGACGCAGCAGGTACCATATCTGCTTCTGCCCAATGCACAAGGGCTGACGATGGCGGCGGATAAATCGTTCAGGCAAGCGATATCGCAGCCAGCGATCCGTCCTGCCCAGGATGGTGACATGGTCAGGCAATAGACCGGTTTCTTCCTCCAACTCCCGGAACATAGCCTCTTCTGGCGATTCCGCGCCTTTGATGCCGCCTTGCGGAAACTGCCATGAGGGCTGTCCGACCCGGCGTCCCCAGAACACACGACCATCAACGTTGCTGAGAATGATCCCGACGTTGGCGCGATATCCCTCCCGGTCGATCACGGCACACACCTAAGCCCTTTGTACTTCCCCATTTTTCCACAAAGCCCGGCGATGAGTCACGTCTGACGAAAACAGGACTGGCCGCGTGGGCTAGATTCATGCCCTGATTGGCCCGCAGCGCCGTTTGCAGACCCGCCTGGTCCCATGTATCTGGACCCAAGAATCCGAGCGTTGCGCCACTGCACCGCCGTGGCCGCCGCAGCGAAACGGCCGTGATGCGGGCTCATCTCTGATGCAAACGACTGCGCAACGCCTGAAATCGCGATGGCATGCTGCGGCCGAACAGGGGATCCTCCATGTGCACCAGCCTGCGGGCAATGGTCTGCCAATCGGCCGATTCGAAAATCTGGTCCACCAGCGGCAGTACGGATCCCTCCTCCACCTCCATGTGCCGATGGAAGCAAACGGTATAGGCCTGGCCAAGATTTGAGACCATGTCAACGTCAAACTCGCATGTCCGCTCGGCCCACGCGACCGCCAGGCGCAGTTCCGCACCCCGTTCCGCCAGTTCAACGTGCTCCCGCACGAGTTCAGCGAGCAGATCCGCCAGACTGGCATCCCGAGCCACCAGGCGCTTGAAAATTACATCTTCATTCGGATGGTGAAACAGCTCTGCATAATCGAGGATATACGCCATGGCGTCCCCGATCAGTTGAAAATCGGCCTCGTTGCCGGCACGCAGCCGATCGAACTCGGCGCCCATCCACCTGAGTACACGCGCTGCGTTATCGTGGTCCAGATAAAGTCGATCGAGGGCCGCATGCATGACCACTTTCCCCCTTTCTTGCACACCGCGGCCATTCGCCAGCGCGGTGCTCCGCGGTGCGGATCGTCAAGTTCGGTCGAACAAGGGCGCCTGTTCCGGGTGTTCACGCTCATATCGGAACATAAACGCGGAGGCGGCCGAATCCAGTTGTTCGATATGAAGCCGCCACCAGGTCGGCGCCGTGTGACCCAGAAACTCCAGGCAGGATTCCGCCGATGTGGTGTGTCCCAGCAGCCGGCAGTGCAGTGTCAGCAAGCTTAGAAAACGTTGGTGCGCCAAAACATGCTTGGCTGCGCCGGGACAGCCGCTTCGCTGCATCGCCCGCTGCTCAGCCGCGAACAACTCTTTGGATGCGTTGGTGAGCTGATCGAACTCGCCGCCCAGCAAAGCCGACAGGGTGGTATCCCCAGCGGGCCGTGAGATGCAGATGTCGCACATTTTGGCAAGGTGCGACAAAATCACCTGATGGCGATGGCGCATGAACTCAATGCACACATCGGCGCTGTCTGGAATCATCGGCTGTGCGCTTTCGTATTCTGCCACCATCACCGCCTGCAAATACCGGTCTCCAGTATGTGGACTGGAAACGTGCCCGACCCCTCGCCTACCTGGACAGAGCGCCGATATCGACGCCATCACGAGCATAATCCGACCCTACCGCCGTTCGGATTCGGGATACTTGTCACAGATCAAGTTTCCCAAACCTGACACGGGCCCGATCGGGTCTCACACAGCGGCAATCGAATCGCGATCCACTCCACATACCGGGTACTTGAGCGCCCGACCCCCGGTGCGTAGGCTGTGGCTGACGTGTTCTCGATGCGGCGCACAAAATGACCGACAACTTGGCCATCTTCGATTTGGACGACACCCTGCTGGCCGCCGACAGCGGCAGCCTGTGGGGCGAGTTTCTGGTTGCTCAGGGGGTATTGGAAGCGGAGGTGTTTCAGCGCGCCAACGACCAATTCGAGCGCCAGTACCGGGCCGGTATGCTGGATGTGGTGGCGTTCCTGGAGTTCTCCCTCGCCCCGCTGGTCCCGCTGAGCCCGGATCGTCTGCAGAGGCTCCGTGCACACTTTCTCGAAGCGCACATCCCCGACGTGATCGCACCCGGGGCACCGGCGCTGCTGAACAGGCACCGGCAGCAGGGTGACCTGCTGATGGTGATCACGGCCACGCATCGCCTGCTGACACAACCGATCGTGGAGCACCTGGGGATCGACCTCCTGCTGGCCAGCGAACCGGTGCTGCTGGACGGACACCCCACCGGCGCGATCCAGGGCACACCCTGTTACCGGGAAGGCAAGGTGGAGCGTCTGAGGGAATGGCTTGATGAGGACGGTTTCAAACCCCGGCGAACCTGGTTTTACAGCGACTCGCTGAACGACCTTCCGCTGCTTGAGCAGGTCACAGATCCCGTGGCTGTAGACCCGGATCCGACCCTGACCCGAGAGGCACGCCGCCGTGGCTGGCCGATCATCTCGCTGCGCCATGATTACTGATGCGCCGAAACCGCAGCACCAGCAACGCCGCCGCCACGCTCAAACCCAGCGTCAGACCCATCCACAGGCCAACGGCACCCAACGGGGTGCGAAAAGCCAGCCAGTACGCGCAGGGCAAACCCACCAGCCAGTAAGCCACCAGGGTATTCAGCATGGGGAGAAACGTATCATGCAGGCCACGCAATGCCCCCAGGGCGCCGACCTGAATTCCATCCGACACCTGGAACAGGGCTGCAACCATCAGCAGTTGACGCGCCAGATCCACCACGCCCGCATCGCTGGAGTAGAGCTGGGCAATGTCGCCAGCGAAGACCCAGATCGCGGCGGCGGCGAACACCATCACCAATCCGGTGACGCCAATGCCGGCGAAACCACGCGACCGCGCCTCCGGCAACCGCTCCGCGCCCACCGCATGACCGACCCGCACCGTCACCGCCATGGACAAGCCCAGAGGCACCATAAAGGTCAGGGCGGCAAAGTTCAGGGCCACCTGGTGAGCGGCTACGGCCAGGGTGCTGATCCGGCCCATTAGAAGCGCAACGGCGCTGAACAACCCGGTTTCCAGTAGCGTGGCGCCGGCGATGGGCAGTCCGATCTTGACCAGTTCCAGTTGGGCCTTGAGGTCGAAACGCCGGCTCAGCCTCAAGCGCCCCGTGCGGAACACATAGAACATGACCAGAGCGAGATTCAGCCAAATGACGATGACGGTGGACCACGCCGCTCCGATCGCGCCCAGTCGGGGTAAGCCCAAGTGACCGAACATCAGTACATAGTTGCCCACTCCATTGACGAGCAATGCGACGATCTGGATAAACATGATCGGACGGGTATGACCCAGGCCCTCGCACAGAAACCGCAGAGGCAGGTAGAGGCAGAGCGCCGGCATGGACCAGGCCAGGGTTTGCGCATAGCGCCCGGCGAGATCCTGTACCAGCGGGTCGACGCCCGCCCAAGCCAGTAGCCGATTGACCTCATGGACCGCGGGCGTCGCCAGCAGGGCCAGACCCAATGCCAGCCACATGGCGGCGTTCAGGACTGCTGCGACGCGGTCCGCCTGGCCCGCCCCCCGGGCCCGGGCCACCATGGGCGAGACCGCCATCATCAGACCGGTGCAGCCCAACATGATGGGCATCCACAGGGACGCACCCAGCCCGACCGCCGCCAGTTCAAGCCCGCCCAAGCGGCCAACCATAAGAACGTCAGTGACCGCCATGCCGACCTGCACCAGCTGCGCCGCCACCAGCGGAGCACCGAGACGCAGCAGTGCTCGGGCTTCGCAGGCCAACTGGTTTAACACGGCCGGCCTGTCAAGCTTCCGGGCAGATCTGCCTGGTTCGCCGGCGGACCGATTCTCAGTCAAGCGGTACCGGCCGCCGGCGGTCCTTTCCGCCCTCCACCTTCTTGTCTTCTCCCCCGGACAGCGGTGGCACCGGGCCAAGCCCCCAGATCTGTTCGCTGTACTCGCGTATGGTCCGGTCAGTGGAGAACTTACCGCTGGCTGCGCTGTTCAGGATGCTCATGCGTACCCAGCGAGGGCGGTCGGCATAGGCTTTGGCCACCTCTCCCTGCGTATCCACATAGGCGCGGAAATCCGCGGCGGTCATCCACGGATCGTTGACGCTGAGCACCGCGTCGACAATGGGCTCGAACAGACCCGGCTCGAAGCGACTGAAATGACCGCTCCGGATGAGATCGAGGACGACCTGCAAGTCGGTATCCACTTCAGGCGCAACGCCCGCATCTGCCTGCTGGCGCGCTGCGTGGATCTGCTCGACGGTGAGACCAAACAGAAAAAAATTGTCCGCCCCAACCTCTTCGCGGATCTCGATGTTGGCCCCGTCGAGGGTACCGATGGTCACCGCACCGTTCATCATGAACTTCATGTTGCCGGTGCCCGATGCCTCCTTGCCGGCGGTGGATATCTGCTCGGACAGATCGGTACCCGGGCAGATCTGCTCCATGGCGGAAACCCGATAGTCGGGCAGGAAAGCCAGCCGCAGCCACGGTGTTACCTGCCGGTCCGCATTGATCACGGCGGCCACGTTGTTCACCAGTTTGATGATCAGCTTGGCCATGACATAGCCGGGCGCCGCTTTGCCGCCGATCAAAACACAGCGCGGCGTCATACCATCGGTATCTCCCGCCTTGATGCGTCGGTAGAGATGGATGACGTGCAGCACGTTCAACAACTGACGCTTGTACTCGTGAATACGCTTGACCTGCACATCGAACAACGCGTCGGTGTCGAATTCGATACCGCAGTCACGTAGAACAGCGGCTGCGAGTCGGGCCTTGTTGGCCTGCTTGACGCCCTGCCAGCGGGCATGGAACGAAGGATCGTCCGCCAAGGCCCGTAATCCGCTCAAACGCTCCAAATCGGTAACCCAGGTCGAGCCCAGGGTCTCGTCGAGCAGATCGGCCATACCCGGGTTGCAGCCCAGCAACCACCGCCGCGGCGTGACGCCGTTGGTTTTATTGTTGAACCGCTGTGGCCAAAGCTGGAAGAAATCCCGAAACAGGCCTTCCGTCAAGAGGCGCGAGTGCAAGGCGGCTACGCCGTTGACCGAGGCGCTGCCGACGATGGCCAGGAACGCCATGCGCACCATGGGCTCGTGTCCGTTCTCGGCAATGATGGACATGCGCCGCAGGCGGTCATTGTCACCGGGCCAGGCCTGAGCAACCTGGGTCAGAAAGCGCGCGTTGATCTCGAAGATGATTTCCATCAACCGGGGCAGCAGCGTTTTGAACTGGCGAACCGGCCATTGCTCCAGGGCCTCGGGCAGCAACGTGTGGTTGGTATAGGCCATCGTCTGGGTGGTGATCTCCCAGGCCGCGTCCCATTCCAATCCGTGATCATCCATCAGCAGGCGCATCAGTTCCGGAACCGCGCAGGTCGGATGGGTATCGTTGAGCTGGAAGCGGTTCTTATCGGCAAAGTCGGCAAAATTCTCACCGTGGAACCGCTTCCAGTAACGCAAGGCATCCTGCATGCTGGCCGACGCCAGAAAATACTGCTGCCGGAGTCGCAGCTCCTTGCCGTTCTCACTGGCATCGTTTGGGTAGAGCACCATGCTGATGTGCTCCGCGGCGTTCTTTGCCGCCACCGACTCCGGGTAGCTGCCGGCATTGAACTCGCCCAGGTCAAACTCATCGGTTGCGGCCGCCTTCCACAGCCGCAAGGTGTTAACTGTGCCGTTGCGATACCCGGGAACCGGCACATCGTAGGGCACAGCCAGTACGTCCTGGCTGTCCACCCAACGACCGCGCTGGCGGCCGTCGGCGTCGCGGTACATTTCTCCCCGCCCGCCGAACTTCACGCGCTGGGTGAACTCCGGGCGCTCGATCTCCCACGGATTGCCGTTGCGCAGCCAGTGATCGGGTTCCTCAACCTGATGGCCATTCTCAATGTGTTGCCGGAACATGCCGTACTCGTAGCGAATGCCATAACCCTTCACCGGTAACTGCAGGGTGGCGCAGCTGTCCAGGAAACAGGCTGCCAGACGGCCCAGACCGCCATTTCCCAATCCCGCGTCCTGCTCGGCCTGTTCCAGGTCGGCAAGCTGGAGCCCCAACTTTTCCAGACCCTCGGAAACCGCATCCCGCAATCCCAGATTCAGCAGGGCGTTGTCCAGGGTTCGTCCCATGAGAAACTCGAGGGACAGGTAGTAGGTACGGCGGCAGGAACGCTCCTGGTATGCATACAGGGTAAGCTGCCAGCGTTCCATCAAGCGATCCCTTACTGCCAGGGCAAGCGCCTGGAACAGATAGTGCGGCGAACGGCAATAGCGGTCTCGCCCCAGGGTGTGGCTGAAATGACGGCGCAAATCGTCAATCACGCTTTCCTCGTCCATGCCCATGGCACGACGCTCAATCAAACTGTCTCCGGGGTATCCGTTCTCGGTTTGCAACATGTGGCCGAAACTCCGTCAAATTTATGGATCGTTGCGTATTAAGGAGGGTCTGATCAATTGCTGCGATCGTATCAATTGATCAGACCTTCCTTAAGCCGCCCTAATCCGGTGCCCATTTGAACAACCCGGCACCCAGGG
>JAHEDQ010000086.1 GCA_024641125.1 Candidatus Competibacteraceae bacterium
GAACGAGAGATAGTGCAGCGCGAGCTGGAAAGGCAGTGAGAATACGTAGTCGACGCCGTCGTCCAGGATCAGCAGGCCACGCCGCAATATGCCTTTGGGATCGACGATCCAGTCGGTGAAGGCAAACTGGCCGGTGTCGGCCAGAACCGAGGGCGGCGGGATGCCCGGCTCCCCACCCCTTGGAAAGCGCATGGCGGCGACGATCCGCGGATTGGACAGCATCACCGCCTCCAGCCGATCCCGCCCGGGCGGGATCGGGATGTCGGTGTAGATATCGATGCCCACCGCCCTGGGACCCTCGGCGACGATCCGCTCCAGGGCGTCGGCCAGCACGTCATTGGGAATCGGCCACTTGCCGAAGGTCTGGATGTCCTGCTCGGTGATGGTGACCACCGTCACCCGGGGCGGCGCCTTGCGCACCGACTGGGTGCGCAGCAGCCAGTCGTAGGCCACCAGTTCCAGCGGCTGCAACCAGCCCTGCTGGCGCGCGGCGTATATGGCGAGAAACACCAGAATCGCGAGGACGATGCTGACGCCCAGCACGGAGTTCATGGCCTTTCGAATCCGGCTCAGCACGGCGTCTCCAAATACTTCACCCGACCCCTCTTGCTGCGCTCGAACGACGTTTCACCCAGTTCACCCCGGCTGCTCCAGCAGCCGACCGGCTTCGACCAGGTCCGGTGTCCCGAGCCCTTCCTTGAACCACGCATAGATCGGCGCAAGATGCTGCCTGGCCTCGCCCGCCCTGTGCTGCGATTGCAGCAGCCTCGCAAGATCCGTGGCGGAGCGCAATTCCCAGGACCTGGCCTGGTGCGCCCGGGCCACCTGGATCGCCTCCAGCAGAGTGGTTTCGATCACCCCGGGCGCCGCACCGCCCTGACCATGCAGCAGCGCCGCCCGGATGCGCAGCACCTCGGGCTCCATGTAGCGGTCGCCGGTCACCCGGCAATGGGTCAGCGCCCGGTCGATCAGCTCCAGCGCCGCCGGGTAACGCCCAAGGCCGCCCAGGCCCCGGGCTATGGCGCTCCAGAACAGGGCGCTGCACACCCGCCCACCCGCCTGGATCCAGAAATCGTTGCCGGCCTTGATGGACTGGTAGCCCTCGGCGAAGCGGCCGCTCGCGATCAGCGCCATGCCGCGCCATTGGGCGACCTGGACGTTGAGCGTAAACGGTCCCAGGCCCTCGCGACGGGCGAGCGCCTCCACTTCGTCGCACTGACGGAGCAGCCGTGCAGGATCGCCCAACAGCAGCAAAGCATGCGACCCCCCGGTGAGAGCGAACGCCGTGTTGAAGGGGTGACCGACGCGCCGGGCGAGGGTCACCGCCTGGTCCAGGCTGTTCAGAGCCCGGTCCGGATAGCCCGTGATCCACTCCAGAAACGCGCCCGCCCAATGCAGGGAAAAACACAGTGGATCGTGGTTGGCGTAGCGCACGATGCCGGCATGCCGCTCGGCATCGTAATGGGCGCGGATGTGATCGGTGTAGGCACGGGCCTTGTCGTACTCGGCGGACCAGAAGTACTGGCAGCCCGCCGACATGTCGCGAACCGCCGCCAGCTCCGTGTCGTCCCGTTGCCCGAGCACCGTATCCAAACGGGCCAGCCATTCCAGGGCGACGGCGAATTCGGTGCAGGTCTGATAATGCACCCAAAGACCCCAGAAAATAGGCCCCAGCGCGCGACTGTCGTCCAGCCGCTGGGCCAGTTCGAACGCGGGTTCCAAGGCCTGGGGCACCGACACGTGGGGCCACCCGAACTGGGCCATGCGGGCCGTGCCCAGTGCGAGACGCAGATCGAGTTCCAAACGGTCCCGCGAGCTCGAGGGCGCAAGCGCTGGGATCTGTTCCAGGCCCAATTCCAGCGCGCCGATGGCCTCGGACAGGGCCGACGTCTCCAGCGACTGGCGTCCCGACGCCAGGTAGTTCAGGGCCGCATCCTCCCCCCTGCCGGCAGCCGCATAATGCTGCGCGATCAGCAATGGGCCGTACTCGTCGCGTCCGCTCAGCAGCGCGGCCAGGCCGGCATGTATCGATCGGCGGTGGCTGGCCAGCAGGCTGTCGGAGGCGGCGTCCTGTACCAGCGCATGCTTGAAGATGTAAACGGTCTGATGCGCCGTCCGGCGGCGGGAAATCAAGCCCGATGCGAGTGCCTCCACCAGACTGGCGTCCAGCGCCTCCTCCCCGACACCGAGCAACTCCGCCAGCAGATCGGCGGGAAACTCACGCCCGATACAGGCCGCGGTCTGGAGGATGCGTTTGGCCTCTCCCAGGCGGTCGAGCCGGGTCATGAGGGAGCCGCGCAGGGTGGACGGGATGGCGAACTGCGCCGGCCCATCGCCGGCATCGGCCCCGCCATCGCCCGCCCCGTCCAGTCCGGCCTCCACCACGGTCTTGGTGAGTTCCTCGACAAACAGGGGAATACCGTCGGTATGGGCCAGGATCCGATCGCGCACCGCATCGGGCAGGCGACGGTCTCGGGCGATACGCTGGACCATGGCCGCGCCCTGGTCCCGACTCAGCCGATTGAGGGACAGGCGGGTGAGGTGGTCGAACCCCGGCCACGGCGGCTCGAACTCGGGCCGATGGGTGATGACCATCAGTATCTGCCGGCCTTCGGTGCGCGTCAGCAGGGCTTCCAGCAGTTCCAGGGTCGAGGAGTCGATCCAGTGGGCATCCTCCACCAGCAGCGCGACCGGCGCGGATACGCCCAGGGCCAGGATGTGCTCGATCAATACGTCGATGGTCCTGAGCTTTTTCCTCTGGGGCGTCATATCCGGCGCCGGATAGCGCTGGGCCGGCAACGAGAGCAGATCGGCGATCAGCGCCAGGTCATCCGGCTCGAGTCCGGCAGGGCGTCGCAGGTACTGTTCGAGTGCGTCGAGCTTCTCATCCTGGGTGCGGATAGCCTCCGACTGCAGCGCGCCGTATAGCTGTTGAATGACGGGGGAAAAGGCCGCGTTGACCTGATAGGGCGAGCATTGGTAGAGCAGAACCCGTCCCGGCTCCTGGCGCAGGCGGTCCTGCAGCTCCTGCAGTATACGGCTCTTGCCGATGCCGGCCTCGCCGCCGAGCAAAAGCGCCTGACCTTCGCCGGACTTGACCCGGGCCCAGCGGTCGAGGAGCACCTGAATCTCCTGCGCGCGGCCGACGAACGCGGTGAGTTCGCCGCCCCGGGTGGCGTCGAAGCGGCTGGCGGCGTGGCGCGGCGCCACCACCTGCCAGGCGTCCACCGGCTGGGCGAAGCCTTTCAGGGTCGCCGCACCCAGGGCCTTGAATTCGTAGCCCTGGCCGCACAGGCTGTGGGTCAGGCGGTTGACCACGATGGCGCCCGGAGAGGCCAGCGACTGCAGCCGCGCCGCCAGATTGGGGGTGTCGCCCAGCACCGCGCCCGGTTCCGTCGCCACCGCCCCCACCAGATCACCCACGACGACGGTGCCGGTGGCGATCCCGACCCGGGCCCGAAGCCGGGCGCCGTCCTCCAGGGACACCTCCGCAACCGCCGTCAAAGCTTCCAGAGCGGCGCGGACGGACCGATCGGCCTCATCTTCCTGAGCCTGGGGCCAACCGAAGTAGGCCAACACGCCGTCGCCCAGAAACTTCGCCACGTAACCGCCGTAGCGCACCACGGCGCCGGCCACGGCGTCCTGGTAGCGGCGCATGGGCTCGCGCAACTGTTCCGGATCCATGCTCTGGGCGAGTTCGGTGGAACCCACCAGATCACAGAACATGACGGTCAACTGCCTGCGCTCACCATCCCCTGCCTTGGCTGACCCGCTGTCGGCGGGCTGTGGAGTGCCCGAACCCGGCTCTGCCGCCAGGTTCCTGGCGGCAGCGATGAACTTTTTGCGGTGTCCCAGGGAGAGGCCAAGGTCCTTGAGATCGGTTTCGGTCAGGCTGGGCGCGACGTCGAGATCGACGTCGTTCTCGGTCAGCACGTCGGCGTACTCACCCAGATTCATGCGGTCGAGCCAGGTCTTGAGGTCACGCATCGGGTTTCAGGCGCCGGGATGCCGCTGGTAATGATCTGACGAGGCTATCACAGGCGCGGGCGTAACCGCGGTCGTGTGCCGATCTAACGTTGCGCCGGCAGATAGCTGTCGGACCACTTCAGCACCAGATTGAAGGAAATCGACACCCGCGACGTCCGGGCCAGATTGGGGTGCACGAAGTGGTGCAGAAACGCCGGCCACATGAGCAGCATACCGGGCTGCGGCATGACCGTGTGTTCGGCCTCGATCTGCGCATCGCCGCGGATGGCATTCATATTGGCCTGGGGCCGGGGATCGTAGAACGAGATGGCGCCCGGGCGCCGGTCGTCGCGACCGGGCAGATCCTCCGGATCGCCGGGCACGGCCACATAATAGGTGCCGCTGAGATAGCTGTGGGGGTGGTTGTGCAAATCGTGGTAGTCGCCGAATCGGTTGACGTTGGCCCATCCCTGCACGGTCCAGCGCACGTCGTAGTCCAGGCCCTGGTGGCGCAGGTAGTCCACCGCGGTCTTGTTGACGCACTCCCGCAACCAGGCCACGGCCGGGTGATCCCGGGTCAGGAAGTTGCCGCTCCGATAGTCGGTGGTCAGGTTTTCATGATCGCTCTCCAGCTTCGAAATCAGCGCCGCAAGCAACGGGTTGGCCTGTTCATGACCGGGCAGACGACGCTGCAACAGCATCGTGGGCCAGAGTCTCAGAAATCCCTGCGCATCGGGCTGTGCCTGGGTCATGTACCGTCCCTCGGATTCCGCTGGGTGCAGCACCGGTTTCCGCCAAGTCGAGGCAACCGAATTCGGCGCAGGCCAGAATCTGGCCGTATGCACAGTGTAATATTCTTGCAAGACCAATAGAGCGAGAACCACCTATGTCCCGGCAAGCCAAAACGAGCAACCGTGTGTCGAAGGAAGAGTTCAAGGCGGCGGAGCCCGGATTGCGCATGGACCTGGTCAATGCGCAGTACGACCTGCAGTCGGCCGATTTCCCGGTGGTGATTCTGATCATGGGAGACGACCGCCTCGGGGCCAATCGACTGCTGGATCGGCTCCACGAGTGGATGGATGTCCGCTACATCGACACCCATGTTTTCCCGCCGCCCACGGACGAGGAACGGCTGCGCCCCCGGTTGTGGCGCTACTGGCGCGTGTTGCCGCCCAAGGGCCGTATCGGCATCTACTTCGGTGCCTGGGCTCTGGCCACGATCGCCGGCCGAAGCAACAAAGAACTGTCCAAACAGGAGTTTGAACGGCGCATCGAGCACATCCGTCGGTTCGAACAGGAGCAGATCGACGATGGCGCCCTGGTCCTGAAGTACTGGATACACCTGCCGCCCAAGGAATTTGCCAGGCGGATGAAAAAGGCAGACCGATTGACCGCAGCCCAGGTGGACGACCTTGACTGGGAGATCTACCACCATCTCAATAAGGTCGAGCCAGTCTCCAGGCGCTACCTGGGGGCAACGGATACGGCCAAGGCGCCCTGGACCGTGGTGGAGAGTACGGACCCGCGTTACTGCCAGCTCACCGTGGCCCGGTCCCTGCTGGCTTCGATCCAGACCCGGCTGGCTAGAAAAGCGGCGCCCCCAGCCAAGTCAAAGCGGCATGTAGCAGCCGATGGCGGCGCGTTGAGCAAGGTCAATCTCGACGCCCGCCTGGCCCGGGACGAGTACAAGCGCAAACTGGAGAAACGCCAGGTCCGGCTCAACAAGCTGGTGGAGCAGGCGCACCAGGCGGGCATCTCCACGGTGCTGGCATTCGAAGGCTGGGACGCGGCCGGCAAGGGCGGCGTGATCCGGCGCATCACCGGCGCACTCGCCGCTGCATATTACAGCGTGGCGCCGGTGGCTGCGCCCACCGATGAGGAAAAGGCACGCCATTATCTGTGGCGGTTCTGGCGACGGATTCCCATGCCTGGCAAGTTCGTCATCTTCGATCGAAGCTGGTATGGGCGGGTGCTGGTGGAGCGGGTTGAAGGCTTCGCCAAGCCGGCCGAGTGGCAGCGGGCCTATGATGAGATCAACGACTTCGAACAGCAACTGGCGGAGCACGGAATGCTGGTGCTGAAATTCTGGCTGCACGTGGACCCCGACGAGCAGCTCCGACGGTTCAAGGCCCGCGAACTCACCGGCTACAAGAAGTACAAGATCACCGAGGAAGATTATCGCAATCGGGAAAAATGGGACGACTACGTGGCCGCCGTCGATGAAATGGTGGCCCGCACCGACACCGATGCCGCACCCTGGCATCTGATCCCCGCCAACGACAAACCCTATGCCCGGGTCGAGGTGCTGGACATTCTGTGCAAAGCGCTGAAAAAACGGCTCAAATCTTAGAACACGGGGCCACACCAGGCCCGCGCGACACGACGTGTTTTACTTGCGCATTGACCGTCAGCGTCTACAGTTTGGCAAAGGAGTTTGCATCCTGTGTCTCATAATCTCGGGGCACAACGGCTATTCTCGCGACGCATTCAAGGTCCAAGGCGAACCGGATATCGACACGTAATCCGTGTCTTGATCGTAAAGCGGCAACAGACCGCTTGCATCACGTCAAAGACCCGACACACAGCCAGTCCGGGCCCCATAGGGTGAAGCGTCCGCGTCTGGCATTTACCACCAAACTACACCCACCACTTTCTGGTCCAGTCGGCCGAGAGCATTTGGATGGGTGTCCAAGCGAGGATATATTCACGATGGGTCTTTTCTCAACACTGAAATCCATGTTCGGCGGCGCTCCGGAGCCCGCACCGGGGCCTGAAAGTCCTGCACCAAGTCCTATCAGAACGGAGAGCGCGAAAATGAGCAGCGTCGCAATTCATCCAGCTGTGGATCACGGCATCAAACCCGCCAAAGAAGGTTTTTCGGGGGGCACCCTCAAGTGCCACTGCAGCGAAAATCCGGTTGAGGTGACGATCTCGGCCCAGTCGGCGCACAACCACGTCTGTGGTTGCACTCAGTGCTGGAAGCCGGAGGGGGTGCTTTTTTCCCAGGTCGCCGTGGTGCCCCGCGACAGCCTCAGCGTGACCGCAAACGGAGACAAGCTGGAGATCATCGATCCGACCCAGGGCATACAGCGCCACGCGTGCAAGGCCTGCGGTGTACACATGTATGGCCGGATCGAGGATAAGGGACATCCGTTCTACGGCCTGGATTTCATCCACACCGAGCTGTCCGACGCCGATGGCTGGGCGCCCGCCGGATTCGCCGCATTTGTGTCGTCGCTGATTGAGGCCGGTACCGATCCGGCGGATATGGACGGCATCCGCGCGAGGCTGAGGGAAATCGGACTGGAGCCCTACGATTGTTTGTCCCCGCCGTTGATGGACGCCATCGCGACGCATACCGCAAAGGCCAACGCAGCAGCGTAGTCCCGCCGCACGGAATCACATGCATGGACGCCGGTCGCCGGCGTCCATGCATTCGCATGTGGTGGGCGGAAAAGGCGGACGTTCATCCGGCGCCTTGCGTTTCCATGGGCTGGACCGGCAGCAAAACCTCGTTGCGACGCAGAAACCACGGCATAAACGGCGGGTTGTAGCGGGCAAACACCGGCGGACCGATGGCTGTCCAACCCTGTTCCAGAACCCAGGCCTGAAGGCTTGCCTCCCACTGCTCATAGCGGGCCTCGCTCCAGGTACCGCTGTATCGAACCGCCGCCATCCACTGAACCGGAAGCTCGCGCAGCGTCACGCTCACGTCGGTGGGCTGCGGCAGCGACTCCAGTGTGGACCCCGCCGGCATCATAAAGGTGATGAGATACTGCTCCCCCGCGACCTGCTGCCCAACGGCTTGTTGATTGACCGGCGCGGTCATGGCGATTTTCTCGCTCACCTGCGTCTGGCTGACCGGCGCGGTCATCTCCACCCGATTGCGGCTTCGATTGTCTCCGAAAATGTAGCCGGCCAGGCGCTTGAAACCGGTGTTGCCCACCGATTCGAAGGCGCCGGTCACCCGGGTTTCGGCAACGATCTGGGGCTGGTAGCGCCTGAGTTCGAACCCATCTTCCCGCAGCAGCACGCTGTACTCTGCCTCTTCAACCGCCACCGCAACCCCCGGACCCACGGCCAGAAAGGCACAAACAGCAATCATCACGAATCTCGCCGTGCGCTTCATGGACCTCTCCCCAGAATGCGATGGGCAAAATCCTCACACATATCAACCGGTCAGATCCATGGTCGAGCGCGCCAAACGGTTGTCCAAGGCTGGCACCCGGGCCCTGCCGTCATCCGGTCGCGGTCAACGCCAGATAAACACTGTAAGTAACACCGGACAATATGGCGCCGGTAAAGCCGAGGGCGAGATACGCCGCGAACACCGAACGGCGGACCAGCGCGAAGACGGCCGTCATGGCTGGGATCGATGTCACCGCACCGGCTACGATGAACGCCATTCCGGCGCCGGGTGTCATGCCGTGATCGATCAGTCCCGAGACGATGGCGGGCGCGGCGTAGCCGTTGAGATAAGCCGGTGCGCCAACCAGGGCGCTGGTGGCGATTGGAACCAGACCCGGGCCGCCCACGACGCCGGCGATGGCCTCCGCCGGCAGGTAGCGCACCATCAGACTTTCCAGCAAATAGGCCAGCGACAGCCATTTGAGCAGGAACAGGGCATTGCTCGACGCCTCGGCCTTGAACACGCCACGGCGTTCCGCGTCGTGCCAGAATTTCCAAACCGGCTTGCCCTCGTCCAGCGATGGCGCACACCCGCAGCAGCCGGTGGAGCGTGGGCGCAGCGGTTCGCCAAACCAGCGCAGTCGCTGAGCCAGGTAAATGGCGCCCCCGCCGTACAGACCGATGGCCACCGCCGTTATGGTCTTGCCAACGGCGAACGGCCAGCCCAGTTCCGCTGCGGTAATGAGAACGGTCGGGGGATCGATCAGAGGCGACGACAGCCAGAAGGCCATGACGGCGGAGAGAGGGGTGCCCACCGCCAGCAGCCCGGCGATAAACGGGATCACTTCGCAGGAACAGAACGGCGCCAGACCGCCAAATACGGCGGCGAGCACAACCATGCGCAGCTCGCGCCCCTGGAACGCCTGGGCGATCGCATGCTCCGCGCCGCTGGCCTTGAGATAGCCGATGGCCAGAACCGCCAGCGCCAGGTAAGGCGCGGTGTTCCCAAGGGCGCGGAGCGCGAATGCTATCGATGCCGGCAGTTGCGCCGGCGCGAGTCCGGCGAGGACGATCAAGATCAAAACGATGACGATCCATACCCGGTCCAGCGACCGTGGGTTGAATCGACCCAGAAACGTCGGTTCCGCCGCGATCATGCCGGGTCGCTCAGTTGGGTATCAACGGCGTCGACACAGCATTGGTCTGTGAGATAGACAACCAGCGCGTCCATCGCCTCATACTCCGCAGAACAGACAATGGCTCGACCGTCACGCCGTTGCGCAATCAGCCCGGCAAGGCGAAGCGTGGCCAGGTGATGGGTCAGCGTTGAACCGGCCAGGTCGAGCCGCGACTGGACATCGCCCACTTTCAGGCCCGCTTCGCCGGCACGCACCAACAAGCGGAATATCCTCAGGCGGGTCTCGTTGCCCAGCGCCGCGAGCATCATCGTGGCGCGCGCTTCTTCAGACTCATAACCCATGATCATTCCGATATTACTAGAATTATCGAAATATACTCTGCCGACGATCGCCATGCAACCCTGTCAGGCACCAGAAAAAGGGGAACACTGTCACTCAAACAGCCTGAGGTCGACTGGAACGGGCGGGGCTGCCTACATGTTGCGCCGGTATTGGCCACCCACCTCGAACAGGGCTTCGGTTATCTGTCCCAGAGAGCAGCTGCGCACGGCCGTGACCAGTTGCGCGAACACGTTATCGCCGTTGATCGCGGCCTGCTTCAGCGCCGCGATCGCCCGCTCGCTGTCGCCGGCGTGGGCGGTCTGGAACGCCCGCAGACGGGTGATCTGCCCCTGTTTCTCCTGTTCCGTAGAACGGGCCAGTTCCACCGTGGCCGGCGTGTCATCCTCGGTCGGGTTGCGGAAGGTATTGACCCCGACGATGGGCAAGGAGCCATCGTGTTTTTTCATTTCGTACAGCATGGACTCGTCCTGGATCTTGCCCCGCTGATAGCCGGTCTCCATCGCCCCCAGGACGCCGCCACGCTCGGCGATACGCTCGAACTCCTGAAGCACCGCCTCCTCCACCAGATCGGTCAGTTCGTCGATGATAAAACTGCCCTGATTGGGATTCTCGTTGCGCGCCAGACCCCATTCCCGATTGATGATCATCTGGATGGCCATGGCCCGCCGCACGGATTCCACCGTCGGCGTGGTGACGGCCTCGTCGTAGGCGTTTGTGTGCAGGCTGTTGCAATTGTCGTAAACGGCGATCAACGCCTGCAGGGTGGTGCGTATGTCGTTGAAGTCCATTTCCTGGGCGTGCAGGGACCGGCCCGAGGTCTGGATGTGGTATTTCAGCTTCTGGCTGCGTTCGTTGGCGCCGTACTTGAAACGCATGGCCACCGCCCAGATCCGCCGCGCGACCCGGCCCAGCACGGTGTATTCCGGGTCCATGCCGTTGGAGAAGAAGAACGACAGGTTGGGCGCGAAATCGTCGATGTGCATGCCCCGGGCGAGATACGCCTCCACATAAGTGAAGCCGTTGGCCAGGGTAAAGGCCAATTGGGAGATCGGGTTCGCACCGGCCTCGGCGATGTGGTAACCGGAGATGGACACCGAGTAGAAGTTCCGCACCCGATGCTGGACGAACCACTCCTGAATGTCGGCCATCATCTTGAGGGAGAACTCGGTGGAGAAAATGCAGGTGTTCTGGCCCTGATCCTCCTTGAGGATGTCAGCCTGCACCGTTCCGCGGACGTTCTCCAGGGTCCACTCGCGGATCTTCTCGATTTCCTCGTCGGTGGGCGGCCGGGCGTTGTCCGCCTGGAATCGGTCGGTCTGCTGATCCATGGCGGTGTTGAGAAACATGGCCAGGATAGTGGGGGCCGGTCCGTTTATGGTCATGGACACGGAGGTGCTGGGGCTACACAGATCGAAACCCGAGTACAACACCTTGAGATCGTCCAAGGTGGCGATGGAGACACCGGAGTTGCCCACCTTGCCGTATATATCGGGCCGCTCGTCCGGGTCGTTGCCATAGAGCGTGACCGAATCGAAGGCGGTGGACAGGCGCTTGGCTTCCGACTCCCGGGACAGGTAGTGGAAGCGTTTGTTGGTGCGAAACGCATCGCCCTCCCCGGCAAACATGCGTGTCGGGTCCTCGTTCTCGCGTTTGAAGGCAAACACCCCCGCCGTGTAGGGGAAGCTGCCCGGCAGGTTTTCCTTGAGCAGAAACCGGATCAGCTCGCCGTGGTCCTCGTACCGGGGCAGCGCCACCTTCGGGATGCGGCTGCCGCTGAGGGTTTGATGGGTGAGCTGGGTGCGAATCTCGCGATCGCGGATTCGAACCACATACTCGTCGCCGCTGTAGCTTTGGACCACCTGGGGCCACATGTCGATCAGCTTGCGGGCACGGGGATCGATTTCCGCTTCGACCCGGTCCAGCAGCGGTTGCAGATCACCGGTCTGTTTGGCCTCGGCCCGCAGCAGATCCATGACCGCATGCAGTTGCTGGCGGCGCCGCATCAGCGTGGCCTGGGCGTCGATCCTGGCGTGGTAGCCACGCAGCGTGTCGGCGATCTCCGCCAGGTAGCGCGCGCGCGCCGTGGGCACGATGGCGGTTTGTCCGGATGAGGCCTTCAAATCGGTCCGGGGTAGCAGGCCCGGTTCCATTTGCAGCCCGACCTGGCGCAGTTCCTCCACCAGACAGCCGTACAGTGCGGTGACGCCGTCGTCGGCGAACCGGGCCGCGATGGTGCCGAACACCGGCATGTCCTCGGCCGGACGGGCGAAGGCCTCGCGGTTACGCTGCATCTGTTTGCGCACGTCGCGCTGCGCGTCGGCCCCGCCCTTGCGATCGAACTTGTTGATCGCCACCGCGTCGGCGAAATCCAGCATGTCGATCTTCTCGAGCTGACTGGCGGCGCCGAACTCGGGGGTCATAACGTACAGCGATTTGTCCACGAACGGCACCACCGCGGCATCGCCCTGACCGATGCCGGGGGTTTCAACCACCACCAGATCGAAACCGGCCACTTTGCATGCGGCGATGATCTCGGCCAGCTGGTTGGGAATCTCACTGGCTGCCGAGCGGGTGGCCAGCGAGCGAAAATAGATGTTGGGATGGTTGATGGCGTTCATCCGAATCCGGTCGCCCAGCAGCGCACCGCCGGTTTTCCGGCGTGAGGGATCGACGGCGATGATGGCAATCTTCATCGCATCGTTCTGGTCCAGCCGGAAACGCCGGATGAGTTCGTCGGTGATGGACGATTTGCCCGCCCCTCCGGTTCCCGTGATTCCCAGCACCGGCACCGTTTTGATCTCAGCTGCCCGGGCCAGGATCTCTTCGCGCTGGGCCGGGTTCAGGGACTCGCTCTCCAGACAGGTTATGGTGCGCGCCAGAGCGAATGCCTGGCCGCCATAGAGATCGCTCAAGTGGTCCGGCCCGTGTTCGGCCAGATCCTGGTCGCAGGCCTCGATCATGGTGGCGATCATCCCCTGGAGGCCCAGTTTCTGTCCGTCTTCTGGGGTGAATATGTGGGCCACGCCGTACGCGTGCAGCGCCTGAATCTCGTCCGGGACGATCACCCCGCCGCCGCCGCCGAACACCTTGATATGACCCGCGCCCCGGGACCTGAGCAGATCGACGGTGTACCGGAAGTACTCCACGTGCCCGCCCTGGTAGGAGCTGATCGCGATCCCCTGAACGTCTTCCTGGATGGCCGCGGTGACGATCTCTTCCACCGACCGGTTATGACCGAGATGGATGACTTCGGCGCCGAGGGCCTGAAGAATCCGGCGCATGATGTTTATGGAGGCGTCATGCCCGTCGAACAGGCTGGCCGCCGTGACGAAACGCACCTTGTGCTGGGGCCGGTACCCGGTCTCAGGGGCATCGGCACTGAGGGTCTGGCTGGCGGATTCGACGGCGGCCATGGTTCGGCTCTCCTGACTCAGAGGTCCTGCGTGCCCCGTGGGGTCGCCGACCGGGCGATGCTGTGGCTTGAGACGAAATCGGAGCGCGCAATGGTAGATGACGTTTACGTAAGCGTAAACGCCCGTCTCCCAGACGCCCGCCTTGAGTTTAGCTTAGACAGAGCCGGGATATGGCGACATGAAGGCTTGTTTTTCCGGCGCGAACGCGCCACCTTTGTGCGCCGCACGAAACTCAACATGAGTGGACGCAGACTCCCCAGCGGGGTGCTTGCGCGCTCGTACGCCGCTCCCCACGCGACAACCGACGCCACAAGCCAGCAACGGCACAGCAACACGAGGAACCCGACATGGATCGCTTCACCGCCTACCGCAGCCACCAGAACGACGGCAAGGTCAGCAGCAGATTCGAAACCCTGACTCTGGACGATCTGAACCCCGGTGAGGTGGTGATCAAGGCGGCATACTCGGACGTCAACTACAAGGACGCCCTCGCGGCCACCGGCGCAGGGCGCATCATGAAGCGATTCCCCATGGTGGTGGGGATCGACGTTTCCGGGGTCGTCGCCCGGTCCGAAGACCCGCGTTTCAAGGAGGGAGATTCGGTGCTGGTCATCGGCAGCGGTCTGGGCGAGGAGCGGGATGGCGGCTATTCGGAGTACGTGCGCCTGCCGGCCGAGGTTGTGATGCCGCTGCCTGTGGGCCTCAGCCTGTTCGAGGCCATGGCCATCGGCACCGCCGGTTTCACCGCGGCGCTGGGGATTCAGCGCATGGAGGACAATGGCCAGACGCCGGAGCAGGGAACTGTTCTGGTGAACGGCGCCACCGGCGGTGTCGGCAGCTATGCCATAGACATGCTGGCCGGCCTGGGTTACCCGGTAACGGCGTTCACCGGCAAACGCGAATCCGATTCCTACCTCAGCAAGCTGGGCGCCCGGGACATTCTGTACCGGGGTGAGACGGAATTGGGGCAGCGGCCGCTGGAGCGGGCTCTATGGGCGGGGGCGATTGACAGCGTAGGCGGCGATGAGCTGGCGTGGCTGACCCGCACGGTGCAACCGCTGGGCAATATCGCGTCCATCGGACTGGCCGGCGGCATTCAACTCAACACCACGGTCATGCCGTTCATCCTGCGCGGAGTCAATCTTCTGGGCATCAACTCGGTGCTGATTCCCATGGGCCTGAAACAAAAGGTGGTGGAACGCATGGCCTCGGATCTGCGCCCGCGCCATCTGGACGAGATCGTGACCCGAACCGTCGCCCTGACCGAGGTGGAAAGCGTTTTCCAGGGTTATCTCGACGGCACCGTCACGGGCCGCACGGTGGTGCGAATCGGCGACGCATAAGCATCGACCCCCTGACGTGCGGGCGACGTCCGTTTGCCCAGGGGTGACCCACCCGAGTTGGATCGGGTGCAAACGCATCCGCTTGCCTTATAGTCGACCGGGTGGACGCGCCCGGGACAGACGGTCTGACCGGAGGCTCGTTCGCCAGGTGTGATGGACTGAGGGAATCTGGAACGGCCCGGACGACTGGGGCCTGAGCCAGAGCTGCCCCCGCAACTGTGCGCGGTGAGTCCGCGCCGCCGTACGGAGCCCAAACGGCTCCGGGCCACTGGGAAACCGGGAAGGTCGGCGGCACGGCGATGACCCGCAAGCCAGGAGACCTGCCATCGCGTTGGCCAACTCTCGTGATCCGGGCGGGGCGCACCGGAGGAGGCGATCCATGACCAGCCGGTTTTTCCGGGCCCGCGCGACCGGGCCCGCGCCCGGTTCTGTTCGGCATGACTCAAGGCACTTTTTGGAGCCACGGAGCGGCGCCCATGGACGGTGAACGGTGGGGATCCGGCGCGCCCATCCGGGTCGCACTGTTCCCGGGCTGCGACCCCTTGCGCATCCTGTCCGATGCCCTGGAAACGGATGCCGATGCCCAGGCCTCCCCCAAAGACATCCTAATGGGCTGGCTGCTCAGCCTGCCTTCCCGGGTGGACCCGGCCCACGCCGCCGCCGCGGTGTTGCTCAGCCGGGCCGCATCGACCGCGGTCGATGCGTCGCCACAGGGCCGCCTGATCGGCCTGCTGCTGGAGGTGCGCCGCCATCCCGATCTGGCCGGACCGGCGGCATGCAAACGCACCCGGACCAAACGGGGCGATCCGCGCAGGGCGGCGTGGGCACGCATGCTCGGGAACCGGGGGCTGACCCCGGAATTCGAAGACTCATGACACAGGGCAGGCGCCCGAATTCACCTCGGGCACATACCCGCTGAGATAGTCCATGGCGGGTATGGCCCGGCTCCCGTACCAAGACACCATTTCGGCATCGATGATGGCCGCCTGCTTTTCGGCCATGGGGTAATTTCGTCGAAGTTCATCCAGGTGTTTCGGTTTGAACGGAAACGGCTCACTGCTGAGCAGCACGAGATCCGCCTGCGCCAGGGCCGCGGCCGGGTCCTCCAGCGTCGGGTATCGCACCCGGGAATCGTGCGCGACCGTATCCCAGCCCGCCCGGGCCAGAGTGCGGGAAATGTAGGTGTCCCGGGACACGGTCATGTACGGGTTCCGCCAGATCAGGTAGAGCACCCGACGTCGCGGCCAATGCTCGGCCAGGCGGCAAAGCCGGGTAAACGCGCGATCGAATCGGTCACACAGCGCTTTGGCTTGCGGCCCGCGTCTGAACACGCCGCCCAGCAGACGGTAAAGATGCGGATTGTCCTCCGGGCCCATCGGGTGGGTAACCACAACATGCGGCACGATCTCCGCCAGGGCGTCGGCCAATGCACGGGTGTTCTCGTCCACGTTGAGAACCACATGGGTGGCCGCCAAGGCGCGGATCATGTCCAGGTCGGCGGTCTTGGTGCCGCCGACCCGGGGAACTGAATCCACGGCACCCTGCGGATACACGCAATATCCGGTACGGCCGACCACGGACGCCCCCAGGCCGAGATCGAACAGCAGCTCGGTGACGCTGGGCACCAGCGAGACGATACGCGCCTGGCCGACCACCGGCGGATGCCGTGTCCCCATGGCATCGATACAGGGCAGGGCGTCGACCTTCATTGGGGCAGGGTTTTCGGCTCCTCCAGGTCCCTGTGCCACAGCACTTCCTGCCCGCCATCGACCCGGGCCAGCACCCGCGCCAGGACAAACAGCAGATCAGACAGTCGATTCAGATACATCAGCCCGACCGGGTTGACGGTCTCCTCGGCAGCCAGGCTTGCCACCCGGCGTTCGGCCCGTCGGCACACCGTGCGGGCCAGATGACATTGGGCGGCGGCCATGCTGCCGCCGGGCAGAATGAACTCCTTGAGCGGGGGCAGGTCGGCGTTGAAGCTGTCCAGTGTCCGCTCCAGTTCCTGCACCCGTTCGCTGGAGAGCAGTTCGAATCCGGGCATGCACAGTTCGCCGCCCAGATCGAACAACCGGTGCTGCACCCGGATCAGAGAGTGGGACACCGGCTCCGGCAGTCCGCAGGCGAGCACCATGCCGACGACGCTGTTCAACTCGTCCACCGTGCCATAGGCCTCGACCCTCAGGCTGTCCTTTGCGATGCGGGTGCCGTCACCCAGCCCGGTGCTGCCATCGTCGCCGGTGCGTGTGTAGATCTTGGACAATCGGTGTCCCATGGGATACTCCTGGTTTGTGCGCCTGCGGCGTGCCGCCACCCGCTCGGGGCGATAGATTACGGGGTGGGGCCTTCAACCTAAAGAGCCGGCGAGCCATGGGCGGCCAAAAGCCCGCCCCGGCCACGGCGCAATACACGATGGCGCGGACAGGACGGGACCACCATGGCGGAGAGTATTTTCCAGACCCCCCCTGCGGATTTCGATGCTTTGCGGCGGGAATTCGTCTGGCGGATTCCGGACCGGTTCAATATCGCCCAGCAATGCTGCGACCGGCACGCGGCAGGGGCCGACGGGATTGCCGTTCACTACGAGAATCTGGCGGGTGATACGGCCCGCTACCGTTACTCGGACCTGAAACGGCTGTCGGACCGGTTCGCCCAGGCGCTTCGCGCCCTGGGGATTGCGCGCGGTGACCGGGTGGCCATGGTGCTGCCGCAACGGCCGGAAACGGTGATCGCGCACCTTGCCAGCTACAAGCTGGGTGCGGTGGCGGTGCCGCTGTCCATTCTGTTCGGGGAGGACGCCCTGTCCTTCCGCCTGCGGGACAGCGGCGCCAAGGTGGTGATCAGCGACAGCGCGCGTTTGCCGCTCATTGACCGGTTGAGGTCGGATCTTCCCGATCTGAAACACGTGATCGGTTGCACACCTGATCAGGGTGTCCTGGACCTCTGGTCCCTGCTGGACCAGGCTGCGGGCGATGCCGAACCGGTGGACACGGCGGCGGACGACCCCGCCCTTTTAATCTACACTTCGGGCACCACCGGACCGCCCAAGGGCGCCCTGGTGGCGCATCGGGCGCTGCTGGGCAACCTGCCGGGCTTCGAACTGTCCCACAACCTGTTCCCCCAACCCGGTGACCTGTTCTGGACGCCGGCCGATTGGGCCTGGACCGGTGGACTGTGGGACGCGTTGCTGCCCACCCTCTATCACGGCATGCCGATACTCGGTTACGAGGGGGGCAAATTCGACGCGGAGAAGGCCTGCGCGCTGATGGACAGCTATCGGGTGCGCAACGCGTTCCTGCCGCCCACGGCGATAAAGATGTTGATGCAGGTGCCCGATATGGCGCAGCGCTACAACATC
>JAHEDQ010000281.1 GCA_024641125.1 Candidatus Competibacteraceae bacterium
GATCTCCCTGCTTTTGCACCGAAGCGGTATTGATCGGGGGATCGGAAAAGACCTGGGCGGCAAGCAGCGATCGGGGATAACGGTAAATGTCAGAGGTAGGCCCGAACTGAGCGACCCGGCCCTGATTCAGCAGCGCGGTGTGACCGCCCAGCAGCAGCGCCTCGGTGGGCTCGGTGGTCACATAAACCACCGTACAATCCCGGTCGGCAAACAACTTCGGCAACTCGTCGCGCAGCTCTTCGCGCAGCTTGTAGTCCAGGTTCGCCAACGGCTCGTCCAGCAGCACGATATCCGCATCCTTGACCAAGGCCCTGGCAATGGCGGTCCGCTGCTGCTGTCCGCCTGACAGCTCATGGGGTCGCCGCCCCAGCATGGGGGCCAACTTCAGCAGGTCCGCCGTGCGCTGCACCCGCTCGTCCACCTCATCGTTGGACATACCCGCGACGCGCAACGGCGACGCGATGTTTTCGTAGACGGACAGGTTTGGATAATTGATGAACTGCTGAAACACCAGGGACACGTTGCGCTTCTGGACCGGCACGTGGGTCATGTCGGCGCCCCGAAACCAGACCTCGCCGGAGGTGGGTTTGTCGGTGCCGGCGATGAGCTGCATCAGCGTTGTTTTTCCCGAGAGCGTCGTGCCCAGCAAGACGTTGAACCCGTTGTCGACAAAGGTCAGATTTGTCTCGTAAATGTGGGATTCAGCACCCACCCGTTTCTCTATGTGTCTGAGTTCCAGCGCCATGGCGTGGTCGCAGCTCGCTAATGTATGTGGTTCGACGAATCTGAAAAACGCGGGCCCCGGGACACAAAAACGCCGTCCCGGAGTCCGCGAATTCGGCTCAAACTCAAGTGCGCTTCACTTACCCTCGGACCAGCGCTTTATGAGTTCTTCGTAGGCGATGGTTTCGCCCTGGGGTTTCTCGTTCTCCAGCTTGGCGGCAGGCCCGTCCGGCTTACCCAGCCATTCGGACGGATCCTTCGCTTCGTTGAGGCGGGGCCCACAACCACCATACACGCCCGCCTTCTCGTCCACGGCCTGCATACGGGCCATGATCTGGTCCATTTCCGAGGCCAGGCGATCCATTGCCTCCTGGGGCGTAAACGCACCCGAGTTGACGTCGCCGATTTGCTGCCACCAGATCTGAGCCAGTTTCGGATAGTCCGGTACGTTGACCCCAGTGGGCGTCCACAGCTCCCGATCGGGGGAGCGGTAGAACTCGACCCAACCACCCAGCTGGGGTGCCCGTTCGGTGAACGAGTCGTGATTGATGGTGCTCTCTCGAACCACGGTTAGACCCACATGAGACTTTTTCACGTCCACCGTCTTGGACACGACGAACTGGGCATAGAGCCATGCCGCCTTACGACGATCCTCCGGGGTCGACTTCAACAGAGTCCAGGAACCGGCATCCTGGTAGCCGAGCTTCATCCCGTCCTGCCAATAAGGGCCGTGGGGTGACGGCGCCATTCTCCACAGCAGATTGCCGTCGTCATCGACGGTGTTGTTGCCCTCGCTCTTGGGCTTGACCATATCCGGCATAAAGGCCGTGTACCAGAAAATCTGCTGCGCAACATTGCCTTGAGAAAGGGCCGGTAGCGATTGATAAAAGTCGTAATCGGCAGCCCCGGGCGGTGCGTACTGCCGCAGCCACTCATCCCATTTTCGGATGGCATATACGGCCGCCGGACTGTTGGCGCCGCCACCGCGCGCTACCGAAGCGCCCTGTGGATTGCACGAGCCCTCCTCCATGCGAATGCCCCATTCGTCGATCGGGCGTCCGTTGGGCAAGCCCGGCGAGGTGGCGCCGGCCATGGACAACCAGGCATCGGTCATCCGCCAGCCCAGGTCGGGGGCGCGCTTGCCATAGTCCATGTGTCCATAGACACGAACACCATCGATCTCCTTCACATCGTTGGTAAAGAAGTCGGCGATGTCCTCATAGGCTGACCAATTAACGGGAACGCCCAATTCGTAGCCGTACTTTTCCTTGAACCGGGCCTTGAGATCGTCTCGTTCGAACCAGTCCTTGCGAAACCAGTAGAGGTTCCCAAACTGCTGATCGGGGAGCTGGTACAACTTGCCGTCCGGCCCGGTTGTGAACGCTTTGCCGATGAAATCATCCACATCGAGCGTGGGCAGGGTGACGTCTTTGCCGTCGCCCTCCATCCAGTCGGACAGGTTCACAGCCAGCTGCAGGCGCGAGTGGGTGCCGATCAGGTCAGAATCGTTGATGTAGGCATCATAGAGATTGCGATTGGTCTGCATCTGCGTCTGGACGGCCTGGACGACTTCGCCCTCGCCCAGAAGCTGATGGTTTACCTTGATGCCGGTGATTTCCTCGAACGCCTTGGCCAAAACCTCAGACTCATAGGTGTGAGTCGGAATGGTTTCGGAGAGCACGTTGATTTCCATGCCGGAATACGGCTCGGCCGCCTTGATAAACCATTCCATCTCGGCGATCTGCTCATCGCGGGAAATCGCGGCAGGTTGGAACTCCTCGTCAACCCACCTCTCGGCAGCGGCCATATCCGCAAGCGCGGCATCGCTCGCCATAATCAGGCAGAGCGCGGTGGCGCTGCCCATGAGGACCCGACGGGCGAGTCCGGTTGCATTGGGCATCATCTGGTAAAGCCTCCTCGGTGTTAGTCCCTCGATTTCCAACGGATGCTGACGCAGCGCACGAGGGTTGTCTCGCCGCGCCCGGCCGGCGGCTTCTGGTGATTTGAGGCTCGGCCGAACAGAAAGAATAGAAGACCCGAGACATTTTCGCGACCACGGCCGCGGATCAATGGGGAATGAGTACAACAAAGCGCCGTGCCAGATGCGCGGAATCCCGTTGGCAGGGCTGTTAACAAGCTTGCACAGCGGTTTTTTTCAGAGCTGCACAAGCCGCCGCCGTGCAATCCGGTCGGCGCTTGCCCGAAACGACAGGGCTTCGATCGTTTTGTCATACTCAGGTACCACACTGGTCGCCCGGGCAGGGCCGCCGCGTCATAGCGGCAAAAGGGAGATCGAGCACTGTACACATCGGCAGAACCCGTCAATTGCCCGAATTGCAGTGGCATACCGATGCCCGGAACCGCCGGCCCGTCGGCGCGGCTGGTCGGAGCGGAGCCAGCAACTACAGCCAGCGCCGGGTTGATCGAGTCGGCCAGCAAGCGGCTCGATCACCGGCGCACAGCCGTGGCCGCGGAGACGAGCGGATGAGGGGTGGCCTCCAAGGCGATGGGATGGGTGACACTCAGGCAGTGAATTCCATCGGTTTCGCGGAAGCGGTCCGCTTCTGGCTCAAGCTGGGGTTGATCAGCTTTGGCGGCCCCGCCGGCCAAATCAGCATCATGCACCAGGAGTTGGTGGAGCGGCGGCGCTGGATTGGTGAGCACCGATTCATGCACGCGCTCAACTACACCATGCTGCTGCCGGGTCCGGAGGCACAGCAACTTGCCACCTACATCGGCTGGCTGATGCATGGCACCTGGGGCGGCATCGTCGCCGGCACCCTTTTTGTGTTGCCGTCCCTGCTGCTCCTGATGCTGCTTTCCTGGATATATCTGGTTTTCGGCGACGTCAAAATCGTGAGCGGCGTGCTCTACGGCATCAAGCCGGCGGTGACCGCGATCGTCCTGTTCGCTGCCTTCCGCATCGGGTCGAGGGCGCTACAAAACGCGCCCCTTTGGGGTCTGACCGCCCTCGCATTCGTCGCCATCTTCGCGTTCAACCTGCCGTTCCCGGCCATCGTTGCCGGAGCGGCCTTGATCGGATTGGTGGGGGGGCGCCTGTTCCCCCGGTATTTTCAGATCGGAAACGGGCGTGGGAAAACGAACCGCGCTGGCGTCCCGGCGGTGATCGACGACGACTCAGCGCTGCCCCCACACGCCCGATTCAACTGGATGCGCACCCTGCGTTTCGCGGCCGTCGGACTGGCGCTTTGGATCGGCGGGCTGGCCGCACTGGTGCAGGTATGGGGCCCGGACGCCGCCTTGCCACAGATGGGAATCTTCTTTAGCAAAGCGGCGCTGGTGACCTTCGGCGGAGCCTATGCGGTCCTGCCCTATGTCTATCAAGGGGGCGTGGAAACTTACGCCTGGCTGAGCGCGCAGCAGATGCTCGATGGCTTGGCTCTGGGTGAAATCACACCCGGCCCGCTGATCATGGTTGTGGCTTTCGTGGCCTTCCTGGGCGGGTGGCATCACGCCCCGTTCGGTTCTGACGCGCTTGCTCTGGCAGGTATGGCTGGAGCCGCAGTGGCGACTTTTTTCACCTTTCTGCCCTCGTTCCTGTTCATCTTTCTGGGAGGGCCGTTGGTCGAGGCCAGTCGCGACGATCTGAAATTCGTGGCGCCGCTGACGGCCATTACCGCGGCCGTGGTCGGCGTCATCATCAACCTCGCCCTGTTCTTTGCATACCATGTGCTGTGGCCGGCAGGCTTTGGCAACGGCTTCGACTGGTATGCGGCAAGCGTCGGTGCCCTTGCCTTTATCGCCCTGACGCGATTTCAGACCGGGATCATTCCGGTGATCGCGTCCAGCGGCGTCGCCGGTTTGGTCCGCGTCCTGCTCACTGCGGCATGAAATCCAGGGCATCCGCGGCAGGGAGCACAGATCAGGAACGCCCCCCGTCCAAGCTCATCAGCGGACCGTACAAGTCCGGCCGGCGATCCCTAAAAACCCCCCAGCTTTGGCGCTGGCCGCGCACGACTTCCAGATCAAACCGGGCGGTGATGACCGCCTCCTCGTCCCGACCGGCCTCGGCCTGTTTGTCACCGGTGGGGCGGG
>JAHEDQ010000282.1 GCA_024641125.1 Candidatus Competibacteraceae bacterium
CCCCGCCTGACCGCGGCGGAAAATGTCGAGCTGCCCCTTGTCCTTTCCGGCATCGATCCGGCAAAGCGTAAGATCAAAGTGGCTGCCGCTTTGCAAAGCATGAGCCTCAGCGATCGGTCCCATCACAAACCCGAGCAATTATCGGGTGGCCAAAGACAGCGCGTGGCAATTGCGCGCGCAACCATCACCGAGCCGTCCGTATTGCTGGCGGATGAGCCGACCGGGAATCTCGATCAGGCTTCCGGGCGGGACGTTATTGAAACCCTGGAAGCACTCAACCAACGCGGCATCACATTGATCGTCGTCACCCACGACCAATCGCTGGGGGACCGCTCCCATCGTTCACTGGAAATGGTCGACGGCCGGATCCGGTCGGATAGCGACAAACGAACAGCGCATGATACGAACGCATGATGTCGTTGCATTCGGGTGGGGCGCGCTGGCGGGTTATCGCGCGCGCACGCTCCTCATGCTGGCCGCCATGAGTATCGGTGTTGCCTCGGTGCTGATGCTGACCTCTTTGGGTGAGGGTGCACGCCGTTATGTCCGTGAGGAGTTTGCCTCCTTGGGCACTAACCTGGTCATCGTCATACCTGGCCGCAGCGAAACGGCGGGCGCCGGTCTCGGCACGATGATGGGTTTGACACCGAGAGACCTGACCCTCGGCGATGCCAAGGCACTGCTGCGCAATCCCCAAGTGGCGCGGATTGCCCCGCTGAATGTCGGTGCAGCAGAGGCGTCCTGGCAAAGCCGCAAACGCGAAGTCACCGTAATCGGATCTTCCAGCGATATTTTGCAGATCCGGCATTGGACACTGGCACGCGGTAAGTTTCTGCCCGCGACAGACTGGGATCGCGCCGCATCGGTGTGTGTCATCGGAGCCAAGATTCGAGATGAGCTGTTCGGCGCCCACAATGCGTTGGGGCAATGGATCCGCCTCGGTGAAAATCGCTATCGTGTCATTGGCATTCTGGGCTCTGAGGGGCGATCGATTGGCATCGATGTGCAGGAACTGGTCATCATTCCGGTCGCGTCGGCACAAGCCCTGTTCAATGTGCCCTCATTGTTCCGAATCTTTATAGAAGTAAAATCCCGCGCCGCCATCCCCAGCGTCCTCGAGTTCACCAAAGAGACGATTCGGACCCGTCATCAGGGTGAGGAGGATGTCACGGTGATTACCCAGGACGCTGTGCTCAGCACCTTTGATCGAATTCTGGGTGCACTTACCTATGGCGTGGGCGGCATTGCCGCGATCAGTTTGGCGGTGGCCGGTATCCTGATCATGAATGTGATGCTGGTTGCGGTCTCGCAACGCACCGCCGAGATCGGTTTGTTAAAGGCTCTGGGGGCATCCCGCCGGGAGATTCTCCAACTCATACTGTCCGAGGCGCTGTTGTTGTCGTCGATCGGCGGCCTGATCGGCCTGACATTGGGACAGCTGGGCAGTTGGGCTATACGCTTCGCTCTGCCGCAACTTCAGGCCTACCCGCCGGCCTGGGCGGTATTCGCTTCCTTGTTTGTGGCCGTGCTCACCGGCGCGGTGTTCAGTTTTTTGCCGGCGCGCAAAGCATCCACTCTGGACCCCGTGCTGGCGCTATCGAAACGCTGACATGCTGATCAAAGACTTCGTCAGGTTGACCGGTACGTCGCTGTGGGCACACAAGCTGCGCAGCTTTCTGACCATGCTCGGGATTTCGGTCGGGATTGCGGCCGTGGTGCTACTGACCTCCATCGGTGAAGGCATCCATCAATTTGTTCTGGCTGAGTTTACTCAGTTTGGTACCACTCTGGTGTCGGTGAATCCGGGCAAAACGTCGACCATGGGCATGAGCATGGGCGTGTTCGGCGCGGTCAGGCCGCTATCGATAGAAGATGCGGAGGCCTTGCGGCGCTTGCCGTTTGCCAAAAGTGTGGTTGGTTTGGTGCAAGGAAATGCCGAGGTCGAAGGGAACAATCGAACCCGCCGAACAACGGTGTATGGTGCCGGCCACGATTTTCCGGTGGCGTTCAGCATGCCGATCGGTTCAGGGCGTTTCTTACCCGACGATGACCCGGTCGCCCCCCGCGCCTTCGCTGTTCTCGGCAACAAGGTCAAGGACGAGCTGTTTGGCAGTGTTAACCCTCTGGGTCAGCGTATCCGCATAGGCGGTGATCGTTATCGGGTCGTGGGGGTGATGGAACCCAAAGGTCAGGTGCTCGGTTTCGATCTTGACGACACGGTTTACATACCACTGGCCCGCGGCCTGGATTTGTTTAACCGCGACGGCCTGATGGAAATCGATGTGTTGTATCGCGAGGGCACAAGTGTTGAGCATGTTGTCGATGGCATCAAGCGTTTGCTTGTGTCACGCCATGGCCGGGAAGATTTCACCATTATCACCCAGCAACAAATGCTCGACGTTCTGGGTTCGATTCTGGGTGTGCTCACCTTTGCCGTTGGCGCGATCGGCGGCATCTCTCTGCTGGTTGGTGGAATCGGAATCATCACCATCATGACCATCAGCGTGGCGGAACGCACCTCGGAGATTGGGCTGATCCGGGCATTGGGCGCCCGGCATTCACAAGTGCTCTCGCTTTTTCTGGGTGAAGCTGTCGTGCTCTCGGCGATTGGCGGTCTGTTCGGCCTCGTGCTCGGGGTTGGCATCGGTCAGTTGCTTGAATTGTCAATTCCGGCCCTGCCGGTACATACCCCATGGGTGTTTGTTGTCTTGGCGGAAGGCATTGCCATTGTCATCGGTCTGTCTGCAGGTGTTATCCCGGCAATGCGGGCCGCACGGCTGGACCCGGTTGAAGCTTTGCGCGCAGAGTAGCGATTGGTAGATCAGAGGCTCCCAAAGGCGGCGCAAATGCTTTCGTGGCATAGTTGGCCCACATGGGGGGTTCCGAAGCGCCCACTATGCTTCGGCAGATCCCTCCCATGCTGGAGCACACATGCAAAAGCGCATTATTTTCAAGATCGCGGGCGGGATCGTGGCTTCGATCGCCGTGGTGGTCATTGGTGCCGTGGTCTATGTCGCGAGTAATGCAAACGAGTACAAGGGCGTCGTCGTCACCCTGGTTCAGGACGTCACGGGTCGTGAGTTGGAACTCGGCGACCTGAGCCTGGTGCCGGCCTTGCAGCCCACAGTGGCGGTCAGCGACGTGCGTTTCGCCAACGCAGAATGGGGCAGTGAGCCCGACATGATCACAGCAAAACGCGCACAGGTGCGGTTTGATTTGTTTGACCTTCTGTCCGGCAAACTCACGGTTGAGGACCTTGCCCTGGTCGAGCCGGACGTCCTGCTCGAGACCGATGCGCAAGGTCGTGGAAACTGGGAACTGGGTGCCTCGGCGGTAGAGCAGGTGGAGCAGGCCGCAGAGGACGCTGTGGAGGAGGGTGGATTCGTCGTAGGTGTGCAGGAACTTGCTATCAACGGCGCCCGTTTGCGTTTCCGCGACGGCGCCACCGGCGAGACCGTGAAACTGGTGGTGGATGAGCTTTCGGCCAAGGCCGACGATACCAGCAGCCCGCTTGCCGTCAACGCGGTGGCTGAGTACAGCGACATCGCAATCTCGATCGAAGCCACGCTGGGCGCCTTGCAGACCCTGCTTGGCAACGAATCCTACCCGGTCGAGTTGAGCCTGAATGCGGGGGGTGCCCTGGTTACGGTCAAGGGCGCGATCGAGCGCCCCATGGATGGCGTCGGATTGCGCTTGGACACCACCGCCAAGGTCGCGTCCCTCGCCAGCCTTTCGGCCGTGGCTGGGGCCGACCTGCCGCCGCTGGGACCGATCGAGGTATTCGGTCGGGTATCGGACGGCGAAGGTATTTACCGATTGGATGATCTCAGGGCCACGATCGGCGGATCGGATGTTTCGGGCGAGTTGTCGGTCCTGCTGTCGGGCGAGCGCCCTGAACTGGCCGCACAGTTGGTGTCAACCCACCTCGATCTAACCGATTTGACCGGCACGACAAAATCAACCGCAACCCAGTCTCCAGCGAAAAAGACCGGCCGTGTGTTTTCGCCGGATCCCTTGCCCCTGGACGCGCTGCGTGCGTTGGATGCCGATGTATCGTTCAAGGCAGATCGCCTCACCGTGGCCAACATGATCGCACAGCAGGTGGATATCGGGGTGGTGATAGACAACGGTGTTTTGACCCTCGATCCGGCCCAGGCGCAGGTGGCTGGTGGGATGCTCAACGCAGGCCTTTCGGTCGAGGCCGGATCCCCCCCGGCACGGCTTACGGCCGGTGTTGAGGGCAAACAGATCGATCTTGGGCGTCTGATGAAAGAGGCCAGCGGCAAAGACGTGCTCTCTGGTGGTAAGACCGACGTCTCCGTCGATCTTACCGGCCAGGGCGACTCGATCCAGGCCCTGGCGGCCGGTTTGAGTGGAAAAGTCCTGGTGTTGACGGGAGCGGGGCAGATTCGCAATAAACTGATCGACTTTGCGGGCGCTAACGTGACCACACAGATTCTGGGAGCGTTAAACCCGCTTGCGAAGCACTCGGATTCCACCGCCATGGTCTGCGCAGTCGTGCGATACGATATTCAGAACGGGCTTGCCAACTCTGATAATGGAATCGCTTTCGAAACGGACCGGATGGCGATCCTGGGCGCCGGTACGATCAACCTTAAGACTGAGGGACTGAGTCTGTTGATCGAGTCCAAGGCTAAAGACGATGCCGCCGGCCTGGCCATGTCGGCCCTGACCAAGGGCAAGGGTCTGTCGCTGGCCGGGCTGGTTCAAGTGGGGGGAACCCTGTCCGCGCCCGAAATCCAGTTGAACCCGGAG
>JAHEDQ010000087.1:0-16424 GCA_024641125.1 Candidatus Competibacteraceae bacterium
GTCCGGGATCAGTTCCTTGACCTTCCGGTCGGTTTTGTAAATGTCCTCCGGGTCCCCGGACAGGGCCACCCAGCGGAACGGCCCTTTGCCGCTGCAGAACAGGGGACGGATGCAGGCCGGCACGAAGCCCGGGAAATCGAACGCGTTTTCAACCCCCATGTCTTTGGCTTCCTGACGGATGTTGTTGCCGTAGTCGATGGTGGGAATGCCCTGATGGTGGAAGTCGAGCATGGCCCGCACGTGTATCGCCATGGATTCCCGGGCGGCCTGCGCGACCCGGTCGGGATCGGACTGGGCCTGCGCCCGCCAGCCGGCTACGGTCCAGCCAATGGGCAGGTAGCCGTTGACCGGGTCATGGGCCGAGGTCTGGTCGGTGACCGCATCCGGCTTGACCCCTCGTTTCACCATCTCGGGGAGCAGTTCGCCCGCGTTGCCCAACAGACCCACCGAGACGGCTTCGCCCTTGGCGTGGGCTTGCTCGATGATCGACAGGGCATGATCCACATTGTCCGCCTTGCGATCCAGGTAACGGGTGCGCAAGCGGAAGTCGATCCGGGTCTCATCGCACTCGATCGCCAGCATGCTGAATCCGGCCATGGTGGCGGCCAGTGGTTGTGCGCCACCCATGCCCCCCAGCCCGGCGGTGAGGATCCAGCGTCCGCGTGGATCGCCGTCGTAGTGTTGGCGGCCCAGCTCCACAAAGGTCTCGTAGGTGCCCTGGACGATGCCCTGGCTGCCGATGTAGATCCAGGACCCGGCGGTCATCTGGCCGTACATCATCAGACCCTTGCGATCGAGTTCGTTAAAGTGCTCCCAGGTCGCCCAGCGGGGCACCAGGTTGGAATTGGCGATCAACACTCGTGGGGCGTCCCGATGGGTGGGGAACACACCCACCGGCTTGCCGGATTGCACCAGCAGGGTCTGATCATCCTCCAGTTCCTTGAGCGCCTCGCAGATCTGGTCGAAGCAGGCCCAGTTGCGGGCCGCGCGGCCGATACCGCCGTACACCACCAGTTCCTCCGGACGTTCCGCCACCTCCGGGTCCAGGTTGTTCTGCAACATGCGAAAAGGCGCCTCGGTCAGCCAGCTTTTGCAGTTCAGCGTGCTGCCACGGGGCGCGCGGATGACACGGGACGGGTCGAATCTGGGGTTGGTGCTCATGGGTAGATTCCTCGGCAGTTCCAGGGGCTGTTAACACTATGCGGTCGATGGGTATCCGCATAGTGTTAACAGGCCCCAGGGAAGGTCTGAACAGTTGCTGCGATCGCGCCGGCGTCTTTGCGCTCTCTGGTACAAGGCGCACCGAGCGAAGTTGGCCCAGGGAAAATAAGTGAGTTGCCAACGAGCGAGATGCAACGCGGTACCGAGGGCGCAAAGGCCCGGCCCCGCTGGGGTTTCGCCCACAAGGGCACATCTGCCGCGTTTCCCGGCTTGGCCATAGAATGACTATGGCGCTGCGCCGGGGGCCTCGCATCTGCGCCCTTGTGGACCGAAACGCGATTCGCATCAATTGATCACACCTTCCCTAGTCGCGTGCGCTGTGTTTGCGGAACGCGTCGGTTGCGTAGCGTGCACCCAGGTCATAGCGGCTGCTGGGGTAGAGCAGGCTGACCGTGGTGACCACTCGGCCACCGCTCCAGGTCCGGCGCAACAGCCTCAGACAGGGTTCGGTGGGAGGTATCTGGAGGCGTCGGCAGGTTTCAGGTCCCGGCATTGTGGCCTGGACGATGTGCTCCATTTCCTCCGGGCGGATCCGGTCCACCAGGTACTGGGTCGGGGTAAGAGTCTCGAAATCGGCCGTCATGAATCCCGGCGCCAGCGCCGGGTTGACATAACGGTCCTCGAACTGAATGGGCTGCTCGTCCTGGTAGTGCACCAATTCGATGTGAAATACCAGCGCACCGGGCGACAGCTCCATACTGGCAGCCAGTGCGGGGTCGCAGATGGATTCTTCCAGTGCGACGACCTTCGCCCGATGGGACATGCCCCGTTCGCGGATCTCGTCGGCGATGTTGCGCAACTCGATCAAACTGGCATGGCGCTCGGGGGTGGCGACGAAGGTGCCGACGCCGTGCACCCGTTTCAGGTGGCCCTGCTGGGTCAGCTCCCGCAGGGCGCGGGTGATGGTCATGCGGCTCACACCCAGCTCGGATACCAGCCTATTTTCCGAGGGCAGACGCGCGCCGGGGCGCCAGACGCCGCTGCGGATCTTCTCGAGAATGGCGTCCTTGATTTGCTGATACAGCGGCCGTGCGGTATCCCGGGGCAGCGTCGTCAGATTGCGGGCCTGAGCGCTCATGGGGCCGGTACCTGGCGTCCGGCGTAGAGCACCTTGTCGCACATGAGATCACCGATGCGATAGGCCAGCTCCGCCGGCGATGTGGCCCGCCACAGCACCAGGTCAGCCCGTTTTCCCGGCGCCAGCGTGCCGACCTCATCGGCTATCCCCAATGCGGTGGCGGCGTTGCGGGTAACCCCCGCAAGCGCTTCTTCCGGGGTCAGGCCAAACAGGGTGCAGCCCATGTTCAGCATCAGCAGCAGGGCGGTGACCGGCGAACTGCCCGGGTTGCTGTCGCTGGCAATCGCCATGGGCACGCCGTGTTGGCGTAAGGCGTCTATGGGCGGTAGCTGGGTTTCCCGCAGACAGTAAAATGCGCCCGGCAGCAGCACTGCTACCGTGTCGTGGGCTGCCAGCAGAGGCACGTCGGCCGGGTCCAGAAACTCCAGGTGGTCCACCGACAGGGCATCGAAGCCGGCGGCCAGCACGGCACCGCGCAGATTGCTGAGTTGTTCGGCGTGCAGCTTGACCGGCAGCCCGCGTGCCCGTGCCGCCTGGAACACCCGCTCCACCTGCGCCGGAGTGAACCCGATGCCTTCGCAGAATGCGTCCACCGCATCGGCCAGATCGGCTTCGGCCGCGGCGGGCAGCATATCGGTGCAGACCTGGTCGATGTACGCATCGGGCCGCCCCATATACTCGGGAGGCAGCGCATGGGCGCCGAGGAAGCTGGTGCGTACGGTGACCGGAGTTACCTCGCCCAGGCGCCGCGCGACCCTGAGCATGCGGCATTCGGCCTCGGTATTGAGTCCGTAGCCGGATTTGATCTCCACCGTGGTCACACCGTCCGCCATCAGCCGCCGAAGCCGGGGCAGGCTTTGCTCGAGCAGCGTCTCCTCATCGGCCGCACGGGTGGCGTTGACGGTGGATTTTATGCCCCCTCCGGCGGCAGCGATTTCCTCATAGCTCGCGCCATTGAGTCGCAGCTCGAACTCCTGCGCCCGATCACCCGCGTAGACCAGATGTGTGTGGCAGTCGATCAGGCCGGGGCTCACCAGACGTCCGCCACAGTCCAGTACATCGGGGCAGTTGACGCGGTCGTCCGCGGGCAGCTCGGACATGGGTCCAATCCAGGCGATGACGCCGCCCTGAACCGCCAACGCAGCGTCCTCCATAAGACCGTAGGGCGCACTGCCGGCGGTCATGGTGGCCAGTCGAGCGTTGATCCATAGGGTGTCCCAGTTCATGCCGGTTCCACTGTCTGCGCACTGCTCGGATTAGATAAATATACTTGTATATACAAGTTGGCCGCATGGTAGACTGCCCGCCACTTTCGCGCAAGTCGTCCTGCACCTGACGAGTTGGAGAGCCGGAATGCACACACTGGTGTTCGAACATGCTTTGCTGCCCGACGGGTGGGCGGAATCGGTGGCGGTGACCGTGGATTCCGGCGGTGACATCGTGGGAGTTCAGGACGGCCAGGGCCCGGCGTCGGGCGAGCACATCACCGGCATTGCCCTACCCGGTGTGCCCAATCTGCACGCGCACGCGCACCAGCGGGCCATGGCCGGACTGGCCGAGCGCTCGGGTTCGGGCCAGGACAGTTTCTGGACCTGGCGCAGTCTGATGTACGAAACCCTGGCGCGCCTGCAGCCCGATCAGCTTCAGGCCATCGCGGCCCAGGTCTACGTGGAGATGCTCAAGGCGGGTTACACCAGCGTCGCCGAGTTTCAGTATCTGCACCACGATGTCACTGGCCGGCCCTATGCAAATCCGGCGGAGATGTCCCTGCGCACCCTGGCGGCGGCGGACGAGGCCGGGATCGGGATGACCTGTCTGCCCGTGCTGTATCGCTATGGTGGATTTGGCGAACAGCCCGCGAACCCGGGTCAGGCCCGGTTTCTCAACGACGCGGACGGGTATCTGGCCATTGTCGAGGCTTTGCGCTCTGCGGCCGGAAACGATCCCAACACCACAGTGGGCGTTGCGCCCCATTCTCTGCGGGCGGTGGGCATGCCTCTGTTGGAGGCGGTGCTGGGTTCGACCCAGGAAGGTCCGATCCACATTCATATCGCGGAGCAGGCGCTGGAGGTGGAGACCTGCCTCGCCTGGTGCGGGCGACGGCCGGTGGCCTGGTTGTACGAGCAGATCGAAGTCGATGACCGCTGGTGCCTGGTGCACGCCACGCACACGAGCTCTGAAGAGAGGTCGGCGGTGGTGGCCAGCGGCGCGGTGGCGGGACTCTGCCCCACCACCGAGGCCAATCTCGGCGATGGCCTGTTCGACGCTTTGCCGTTCCTTGAGCAGGGCGGGCGGTTTGGGATCGGTTCCGACAGCAACATCTCCATCAGCCCAGTGGAGGAACTGAGATGGTTGGAGTATGGACAGCGCCTGCGCCACCAGGGTCGAAACGTGCTGGCCGGTGGCCCCCGCCGAAGTACCGGGCGCAGCCTGTTGAATAAGGTGCTGGCTGGCGGCGCACAGGCCTGCGGTCGATCGATCGGACGCATTGCCCCGGATTGCCGCGCCGATTTCATCATTTTGGATCAGGACCACATCAGCCTGAATGGGCTCAGCGACGATGCCGTGTTGGACAGTTGGATTTTTGCCGGCAACCACAACCCTGTGCGCGATGTGTATGTCGGTGGACGGGCAGTGGTGCAAAACGGCGTGCATCCCCGCCAGAGCGAGATCGAACTGCGGTTTCGTAAAACCCTGGATGAGCTGCGGGTTGCAAACCCGGGTGGAGTGACGGCATGAGTATGAAGACCTACGAACTGACGCCGGGCGCCATGACGCTGTCCGACCTTCGGATGCTTTACCGCAGCCCGATGCAGGTTGCACTTGCCTCTGCGGCCTGGGCGGATGTGGCGGCGGCGCGCCGGGTGGTGACCGATGTGATCCGTGACGGCGACGTTGTGTACGGCGTGAACACGGGGTTCGGCCGTTTGGCCCAGACCCGGATCGATTCCGGTCAACTGGCGGAGCTGCAGCGCAACCTGGTGCACTCCCACGCCACCGGCGTGGGCCCGCTGCTGGACGATGACACTGTCCGGCTGATCATGGTGATGAAGATCAATGCCCTGGCTCAGGGTTACTCCGGTGTCCGGCGCGAGGTGATCGAAGGGTTGATCGCCATGGTCAACAACGGTCTGTACCCGGCCATTCCGGCCAAGGGTTCGGTGGGCGCCTCCGGCGATCTGGCGCCCCTGGCGCACATGAGCCTGCCCCTGATCGGCAGCGGTCAGGTTCGGCTCGAAGGCCAATTGATGGACAGCTCCGCAGCGTTCCAGACGGCTGGTCTGGAACCCCTGACTCTGGAGGTCAAGGAGGGGCTGGGGCTGCTGAATGGCACCCAGGTGTCCACCGCCCTGGCGCTCAAGGGCCTGTTCGACGCCGAGTGCAATGCCAACGCCGCCTTTGCCGCCGGCAGCATGACGGTGGAGGCGGCCTTGGGCAGCCGGGTTCCGTTCGACCCGCGCATTCACGCGATCCGCGGCCATTGGGGGCAGATCGAGGCGGCCCGGATCTATCGATCGCTTTTGACCGATAGCGAGATCGCGCACTCCCATGCTGATTGCGATCGGGTGCAGGACCCCTATTCTCTGCGCTGTCAGCCCCAGGTTATGGGTGCCTGCCTGGAACAAATGCACAATGCGGCCGCAACCCTGGTGGTGGAAGCCAATGCGGTATCGGACAATCCGCTGGTGTTCGTGGGCGACGGCGGCATTCTTTCGGGGGGCAATTTTCACGCGGAGCCGGTGGCCATGGCGGCCGATAACCTGGCCCTGGCCATCGCCGAGATCGGGGCGCTGTCGGAGCGACGCATGGCGTTGCTGGTGGATTCGGCGCTCAGTCAGTTGCCGCCGTTTCTGGTGGAGGATGCGGGACTCAACTCCGGATTCATGATTGCCCAGGTCACAGCGGCCGCTCTGGCCAGCGAGAACAAGGCCCTGGCCCATCCGGCCAGCGTCGACAGTCTGCCCACCTCCGCCAATCAGGAGGACCATGTAAGCATGGCCACCTTCGCCGGCCGCAGATTGGGGGACATGAACGACAACACCCGCTACATCCTGGCGGTGGAACTGTTGGCTGCGGCTCAGGGCATCGATTTGCGGCGGCCGTTGCGATCCAACCCGCTGATCGAAACCGCCCACGCCGCCATCCGTCGGGTGGCGGCGGCTTGGGACAAGGACCGCTACTTTCAGCCCGATCTCGAAGCCGTCGCCGGGTTGATCCGGTCCCAGCCGATCGGTGACTGGGTTGAGCCGCTGATGGAACGCCGCCCATGAACGATATCTATTACTTCGAGCAGGGCCGCACGCCGCTGCTGGTCAGCATGCCCCACTCGGGGACTCAGTTGCCCGATGGTTTTGCAGCCCGGCTTAGCGATGCCGCCCGGTCTCTGCCCGACACCGATTGGCATGTGCCGCGCCTGTATGACTTCGCCGGTGAACTGGGGGCATCGGTGCTGCAGGCCCGGTTCAGTCGCTATGTGGTCGACCTCAATCGGCCGCCGGACGATCAAAGCTTGTATCCCGGACAGGCGACGACCGGCTTGTGCCCGGTTACTTTGTTCGACGGCACAGCGTTGTATCAGGGTGGCGAGGCGCCCGACGACGCGGAACAGGCCGCGCGTCGGGCCCAGTATTGGCAGCCCTATCAGGACCGGCTGGCATCGGAACTGGCGCGTTTGCGTGACATCCATGGTTATGCGTTGCTCTACGACGCACACTCCATACCCTCACGGGTGCCGCGTCTGTTCGACGGGCGGTTGCCCGATCTAAACCTGGGCACCGCCAACGGCCAGAGCTGCGCCAGTGTTCGGCAACAGGCGATTGCCGAGGTCATGGCGTCCAGCAACTACTCCCAGGTGGTCAACGGTCGCTTTGTGGGCGGCTACATCACCCGCCACCACGGGCGGCCGGAGCAGCGGGTGCACGCGGTGCAGATGGAAATCGCCCAGATCAGCTATATGGACGAAGTGCAGGGACATCCCTACAACGAGCACAAGGCCAAGGCGTTGCAGCCCGTTCTGCGGGAGATCCTCCAGGCGTTCCTGGGGCGGGGAGGGGCATAGACACCGTCTTTCGAATGGTACGGTCAGGCAATCAGCAGTCTGGCCACAGGGCGCGCATCGCTTTGGGATTTCGTTCCCTGTGCAGGCGGCAATTGCCGAGCGTTCCCGGCGGTCTAAGCCGGCACTGACTCGGCCGTCAGGGCACGGCAGGCGGCGTCCAGAATACGCACGGTGTCCTCCAGCTCTGCTTCGCCGTGGGCGGTGGAAAAGAATCGTCGAACGCCGGGCAGGGCATAGATGCCGCGTTTCATGCATTCGGCATCCAGCCGGCGCCCGGCGGCGGCGTCTCCGGCCATCATGTCGGCATGGCTGCGCGGTGTCTGCTCCATGAAAAGAATCTGCCACAGTGATCCGGTGTTCTGTGCCCGTGCCGCCAGATCGTGTCGGTCGAGCACGCTCTGAAGTTCGCCGCAGACCCGCTCGGAATAGGTGTTCAGCCGATCGTACACACCGGGTTCCTTGAGCGCGTCCAGCATGGCCAAAGTCGCGGCCGCGGCCACCGGATTGCCGTGCAGGGTGCCGTTGAAATAGACGTAGTTCGGCTCGCCTTTGCGGCGCGGGTCGGACAGGTCGAGGATATCGGCCCGTCCGGCGACGCAAGACAAGGGGCCGCCGGCGCCGATCACCTTGCCGAAACTGGCCAGATCCGGGGTCACGCCGTAGTGGACCTGGGCGCCGCCGTAGGCCAGGCGAAAGCCGGTGACCACCTCGTCGAAAATGAGCAGGATGCCGTTTTCGTCGCAGATGCGTCTCAATGACTGCAGAAACGCCGCCTGGGCCGGAATGATGCGCTGAACCGGCTCGACGATGATGGCCGCCAGTTCGTGGCCCCGCGCCTTGACCAGACGCTCCACCGCCGCGCTGTCATTGTAGGGGGCGACAGCCATGGTGGACCGGGTTCCGGCCGGCCGGCCCGCAGTATCGTCGTGACCCTGGGGATCGTCACCCAGGGTCTTTGGGAAGGTGGATGTCAGGGCGTAATCGTGGTTGCCGTGATAGGCGCCCTCGAATTTGAGGATGACATCCCGCCCGGTGGCGGCCCGGGCGAGGCGCATGCAGTACGCCGTCGCTTCCGAACCGGTGGTGGCGTAGACGATTTTTTCCGCGCAGGGAATGTCCCGAACCAGCCGTTCGGCCAGCTGGATGGCCACCTCGTTCAGGGTGCCGAACATGTGCATGCCCCGGGCGATCTGTGCCTGGGCCGCGCACACCACCGCCGGGTGACTGTGACCCAGGATCAGGGCGCCGGCGCCGCCCACGTAGTCGATGAACTCACGCCCGTCCACGTCCCGTATCCGGGCGCCGCTCCCCTCGGCGAACACAAAACGAATGTCCCTGGGCAGCGCGTAGCCACCGAGACCGGCGCCGGGCAGCACCCGTTCGGCGATTTCATAAAGTTCGTCATTGCGCGGGGTGTTTTGCATTTCGGTCATCCTTTTCGGTCGAACACGGCCTCGGGTGTTCCGAGCCAGTCCAGGTCGGGGGCGAGGCCCAGGCCCGGGCCGTCGGGGAGTGAGATACGCCCGTCCACATTTCGAGCGCCCCGTCCGGGCGCCGGGTCGTCCACCAGATGGGGTTGGCAGAGCCAGGAGGCGAGTCGGTTGTGCTCGGGGGTGGACAGGGCCAGGTGCAGGGCAGCAGTGTCGGCAATCACTGTGCCGCCCACATCCTCCAGGTGCATGCGCCAGCCGACAGAGACGCCGAAATCCCTGACCTGTCTTGCCCGGGTCAGTCCACCGAGCCGGTTGGGCTTGACCTTGACCCCCTCACAGGCGCCGAGACGCCAGGCGCTGAGGTGATCCGAAAGGGTATGCATGCACTCGTCCAGCATCAGAGGTTGCCGGGTCTGCCGGCGAACCTGAACACACTCTGCCAGGGTCTCGCAGGGCTGCTCGAACCAACCGGATGCCTGCACCCCGTTCATGACTTCTATGGCCAGCCCAGGGGTCCAGGCCCGGTTGACATCGTAGGTGACCCGCTCGTCTGCCTGGCGGGTCGATTCGATGGCCTCGATCCGGGCCCGGTCCAGGTCCGGCTTGGTTCCGCCGATTTTGGCGGAGTGGGTCCGGTATCCCTGGCTGCGGGCCGTCTCGATCAAGGCCACCATCTGCTCCGGATCACCGGTTGGAATGGAGCTGTTGGCCGCCACCCAGTTGCCCTCGGAACCCCCCAAAAGGGCGTACAGCGGTAGCTCGGCGCACTGCCCGAGAATGTCCCATAGCGCCATGTCCAGAGGGGCTTTGGCATAGGGGTGTCCGGGCAGCGTGGCATCCATCCGCCGGTTGAGCGCGTCGATGGCCCGCGGGTCGCATCCGATCAGCGTCGGCGCAAGCAGCCCCAGGGCCACCCGCAGACCGGCGCCGAAGGCGGGCAGATAGGTGTTGCCCCAGGGGCATCCCTCGCCCCAACCGGTGTGCCCGTGGTCGGTGTCGATGCGGACGAAGGTGGAATCCAACGATTCGAACTGCAGCCGCCCCCCCGACAAGGCGTAGGCGTGGGTCAGCGGCAGCGTCTTGTGCCACATAGTGATCCGGGTAATGTTCAAGCAGTGGAAACCTCGTGATCGACCATGGCCACTATGTTGCCCACATGGCGCTTGGCCATAAACGCCTGCTGCGCCTTGACCAGTTCGGCCAATGGATAGGTTTCCGCCAGCAGCGGTTTTATTTCACCCCGCTCTATGTAGTCCACCAGATCGGCGAACACACCCGGCGGCACGATGGTGGCGCCGATGAACACCAGATCGCGAAGATAGAAAGTCCTGAGGTCGAAGTGGACCAGGGCGCCGGCGATGGCCCCGGCACAGGTGTAGCGTCCGCCGCGGGCCAGGGCATCGATGAGCTGCGGCCAGTGATCACCCCCCACCACATCGGCCACCACGGTTACGGTGTCGCGACCGATGGCGTGTTTCAATTCGGTGCGAAGATCCCCCGGGTTGCGCGGCAACACCGCGTCGGCGCCCAGCGCGGCCACCGCCGCGCTTTTTTGCTCTCCGCACAGGGCCACGGTGGACGCACCCCGGCGTCTGGCCAGTTGAACCAAGGCAGAGCCGACACCACCGGAGGCGCCGGGTATGAGCACCATATCCCCCGAGCCCACCTGAGCCCGGTTGAGCATGTTCTCCGCGGTGATGTACGACGTGGCGAAGGTGGCCAGTTCAGCGTGACTCAGCGAACTGTTTATGGCATGAACCGCCCGGGCATCGGCTATGGTGTACTCGGCAAACCCGCCGTCACACTCCGAACCGAAATAGCCGCACTGGTCCAGATCCATCGGCTGGTCCCAGTTGCGCAGCCAGGTGTCCACCAGAACCCGCCGACCCAGCAGATCCGATCCGCTGTCATCATGGGCAGCGACCACCGTTCCGCATACGTCGGCGCCCTGGATGCGCGGGAACTGTATGGCCGCACCGCCCCAGGTCGCGTCCGCCTGATGGGCCTCACTGGATTGTCTGCCCGTGGTGCCGCTGGAAACGCTTTTCGAGTACCAGGCCGGGCGGGTATTGACGTCGGTGTTGTTCAGGCCGCAGGCGTGCACCTTGATCAGAACCTCGCCTGGACCCGGTTTCGGGACCGGCCAGTGGTGTTCGAAGGCGTAGACGTCCAGGTCACCGTGCCCGGTGAGCAAAACGGCGCGCATGGTCTCGGGTACCTCAGGCACACAACGTCTCCAGTAGCCAGTTGTGCAGGGCCGCGATGGAGTGCTCGGAATCGATGCCCTGCCCGGGATTGACCACCAGTTGACCGGGGCGATAACCCCGTGAGCCCAGCCCGCGCTGGACGTTTTCCACCAGCCGCAGGTCCTCGGCGAAGGTGGTTTCCCGGTCCAGATCCATGACTTTTTGCAGTGCCTCGTCGATGGTCCCGTCCGGCGAATACCACTGGCGATGCACCTCCGTGCTGTCCACCGCCAGCGGCCGCCAGTGGTAGGTATTGACCATCCCCGACGGGTAGATCTGCAGACTGAACGCCGGCCAGAGGAAGAACGAGCCATAGTCCGAACCGGAGGTGTCGTACCAGGCTGAGGGGCCGGACTGCGCCCTGGCGCTGTGCCGTAAACAGCGGATGCCGTCGATTGGCGCGATGTTATAGCTGCCGGGGTCGATCACGCCGGAGGCAAAGGTTGGGTGCACCACTTTGCAGTGATAGCACTCATTGTAGTTCTCCACCGCCACCAGCCAGTTGCACCGTTCTCGTTCCCAGGTCTCCTGGGCGAAGATCCGTGTTTCGATATTCGGGCACAGCGCCCGAACGGCTGTTTCCACGCCTGGGAATGTATCCGCGAAGGCGGCCGCATCCGGGTCAAGGTTGACGAACAAGAAGCCGCAGAATGCGTCGAGCCGGACCTCGGTCAGGCAGATCGTCGAGGGGTCGAAGTCCGGTAGATCTTCGGTTCCCGGCGCTTTGCGCAGGTGCCCGTCCAACTCGTAGGACCAGGCATGATAGGGGCAAACCAGCAGCCGTTTGCTGCCGCTGCCCTGGAGCAGCGTATGCGCCCGATGCTGGCAGACGTTGTAAAAGCAACGCAGTTTTCCGTCCCGACCATGCACCACCGCCAGGTCTTGATCCAGGATCGAGAAGGTAAAGAAATCCCCCGGCTTGGCGACGCGGCTGACGTGGCAGGCAAACTGCCACTCGCGAAAGAACACACGTTCCCGCACCCTGGCGTAGACCCCGGCGTCGGTGTAGTAGAGCGCGGGCAGCGCGCGAACCGCGGTTGTCATCGCCGTGTTCATTTCCGTCTACTCCCATTCCAGTAGAGCGCCTAGCCCACACCCCCAAGACGCTCATTTTCCTCGTACATTCCGGCCGCGTGTCGTTCGCCATGAAACGACTCGATCCGAGCCTGGACGTCCTCATCGGCCCGCGCCACCAGCAGCGCGATCAGAGTCTCCAACAGACCGATGGCAGCCGCCTGCGACTGAAAGAACTGCGGGGTGTGGGTCGGGCACACCAGAGTGGTGCCGGCCTCCCGGGCCAGGGGCGAACTTGCGCTGTCGGTCAGGCCGATCACCTCCATGCCCTGGCGCCCGGCCATCCGCACCGCGGCCATGGTCTCGGCGCGGTAGGGTTGGAAGGTCATCGCCATCAAGACATCCCCGGCACCGGCAAAACCCAGGTCGTCTATGGGTTGCGAGCCGTGGCGTGGAATTGCCTGGATATGGCCAAAGGCCATGGACGCCACATAGCAGAATTGATGGGCCAGCCCGTAGGCCGATCCGAGCCCCAGCACATAAACCTGCCTGGCATCCAATATCGTGTCGCAGATGGACTCCAGGGTTGGAACGTTCTGCTTGCGAAATCCCCGTTCCACGTTATCGCCTATGGCCGAGGCCATGGCGCCGACGATGGCTGCGGAACCGCCTTCCGTCGCCAACGCCTGAAGCCATCTGGCGCGATCCCGAAAACCGCCCATATCGTCCGCCACCACAAAATCGCGAAACCGCTCGCGCAGGTCGTCATAGCCCTCGAAGCCGATGTGCCTTGCAACCCGCACAAAGGCGTTGGGATGCACCGATGCCTTGCTCGCCAGGGAGCGCATGGACTGGACCCCCACCTGCCGGGGATGGTCGATGATGTAGCGCGCGGCCACCTGCAGGGCCGGCGGCAGGTCTGCGAAAACGTCGGTCAGGGCGGTGATCACCGCCTTTGCCGTGCTCGGAGGCTGGTTCATTTTGTATCGAATATATTGACATGGATACAGATGTACCAGAAAGTACCGCTAACTCGGCACAATTGCAATGGCTGGAAATATGATGGAAACGCAGGCCCGGGTGGTCATCATTGGCGGCGGTGTCATGGGTTGTTCCCTGGCCTACCACCTGTGCAAGGAAGGCTGGACGGATGTGGTGCTGCTCGAAAAAGGTGAGCTCACCTCCGGTTCCACCTGGCATGCGGCCGGTCAGATCACGCATTCGGTGTCCCACTATGGCCTGGCCAAGATGGCAGCCTACGGCACCGAGCTCTATCCACAACTGGAGGCGGAAACAGGTCAGGCCTGCTCCTGGCACGGCTGTGGGAGCCTGCGCATGGCCTACGAGGATGCCGAGATGGATTGGTTGCGCTACACCCGATCCATCGGCCTCGGGCTGGGGCATGAGATGGACATCGTGGGGCCGGATCGAATCCGCGCGCTGCACCCGTTTTACAAGACCGACGGGATCAAGGCCGCTCTGCACACCCCCAACGACGGTCATGTGGATCCGGCCGGAGTGGCATTCGCCATGGCGGCGGGTGCGCGCCAGATGGGGGCCCGGGTGGTCCGGCAAAACCGGGTGACGGGTCTGAGTGCACGTGCTGGGGGCGAATGGATCGTCCATACCGAACAGGGTGACATGAACGCCGAAATGGTGGTCAACGCGGCGGGCACCTTCGCCCGGCAGGTCGGACAGTGGGTGGGTTTGGACCTCCCCATCGCCAATCTGCTGCACCATTATCTGATCACGGAGCCGGTGCCCGAGTTTCGGACTCTGGTCCAGGAGCTGCCGGTGGTTCGTGATGACCGGATGGTGTCGGGCTATGTGCGCATGGAGCAACAATCCGTGCTGGTCGGGATCTATGAGAAAGCCAACGCCAGGACCGTATGGGACCAGGGCACACCCTGGAGTTCGGAGAACGAGCTGTTCGAACCGGACTACGATCGCATCATGCCGTGGCTGGAAAACGCCATGGACCGGATGCCGGTGTTCGCCGAGAACGGGATCCGCCGCGTCGTTCACGGAGCCATTACCCACCCTCCGGACGGAAACATGCTGCTGGGACCGTCCGGGGTCCGAAACATCTGGTTGTGTTGCGGTTCACAGGTGGGCATTGCCTGGGGTCCGGGGGCGGGCAAGTACCTGGCCCAGTGGATGGTGCACGGCGCGGCGGACATCTCCATGGCGAGCTTCGACCCGCGCCGCTTCGGCGCCCGGATCGACGATGCCTACCGGATTGAAAAAGCCAAAGAGGATTATCTGCTGCGGCACGAGATCCCCTTCCCGCAACTGGACCGCCCGGGCTGCCGTCCCTCCCATTCAAAGACCTCGCCGCTGTACCAACGGTTGAAGCAGAGGGGCGCGGTGTATCAGGATGTCTACGGCTGGGAGCGGCCCTACTGGTACGCCCGGGATGATATTCCTAGGGCCCATATCCATGCCTTTCGCCGCTCTGCCCTGCATGACGTGATCGGACACGAGGTGAGCGGCCTGCGGGAGGGGGCGGGCATCGCCGATCTCAGCGCATTTTCCAAGTTGGAAGTTTATGGACCCGACGTGGAGGCATTCCTGGAACGGGTCTCTTCCAACAGACTGCCCAGATCCACCGGCGCCATATCGCTGACCTATTTTGTCAACCCCAACGGCCGCCTGGAGGGTGAGGCGACCTGCGTACGACTGTCCGCGGAGCGTTTTTACCTGGTGTATGCCGCGGTGAAGGAGGCCGCGCTGCTGGATTGGCTGCGCAGCCAGTGCGAGCCCGGAGAGCGGGTGGAGTTCGACAACGTATCGGAGATCTATGGTGTGTTGATGCTGGCCGGACCCGACAGTCGCAAGATCCTGGCCCGCTGCACGCCGGTGGCGCTGGACAACGCGAACTTTCGCTGGCTGTCGGCGCGCCACGGTGAGGTTGGCGGCGTGACCCGTGTGCGCATGATGCGGGTAACCTACACCGGCGAGCTGGGCTGGGAGCTGCACCTGCCCATGGCCGGCATGCTTGCCGTCTACCAGGCGCTGGTTGCGGCCGGCGAGGGCCACGGTCTGGTGCACGTGGGCGCGGCCGCCCTGAACGCCATGCGCATGGAAAAGGCCTATAAATCGGGACATGAACTGACCAACGAGGTGACCCTGGCGGAAGCCGACTTGCTGCGATTTGCCCGGCCTGATGGATTTCAGGGCGCCGAGCTGAGCCGGGCGGCGCCGGAAAAATGGGCACTGGCCTGCCTGCGCCTCGAGGAGCCCTCCACCGACATGCCGAACGCCGACCCCCTGGGCTCGGAGTCCATCTGGCAAGGCGGCTGCTGTGTCGGCTCGGTCTGCTCTGGCGGCTATGGTTACGGTATCGGCGCCTATCTGATCTGGGCCTATGTGCGGCCGGCCTGTGCCGAGCCGGGCACGGTGCTGCAGGTCACGACGCTGGGTCATCCGCGTCTAGGAACCGTTCTGGGTGACGCGGTCTGGGATCCCGAGAACCGTCGGCCGCGGGCGTGACGGTGCCGACTTTAGCCGCGATATAACCACAGCAGGAGAAACCCGTGGACAAACAACGCTTCGAACTGGGCCTGAATAAACGCAAGGCGACCCTGGGTGCCGACTATGTCACCCGGAATCTGGCAAACGCCGACGAGTTCACCCGGCCATTTCAGGAAATGATGACCGAATGGTGTTGGGGTTTTGGCTGGGGCGACGAGTCCATCGACCCCAAGACCCGGAGTCTCATGAACCTGGCCATGATCGGCGCCCTTGGACGCATGCATGAGTGGGAGATCCACTGCCGCGGCGCCCTGAACAACGGCGTCAGCAAGGAGCAGATCCGGGCCACCATCCACGTGGTGGCGATCTACTGCGGTGTGCCTCAGGCGCTGGAGTGTTTTCGCGTTGCCCGTCAGGTGCTGGAAGAGGCCGGCGAGTTGTAATGAAGTGCAGTGTCTCCCACACACTCAACACCTGTGCTGGCCCTCAAGGTCCCTGATGGCGTTGCGCATCGTCGCAATAGCGTAGGCTATTCCTCCTCACCGCGCCTTGTCAGAAACCATGATGCCTAACCACATCCGTCACGCGTGTCGGAGACACTACACTAGCGAGGACCCGCACCATTGGACACTCTGCAACTGAAGGTCGTTGGGGTCCGGGATGAGACCGACCGGATCAAGACCCTCATTCTGGATCGGGACGACGGCCTGGCGTTGCCCGCCTTCGAGTCCGGCGCCCACATCGACCTGCACCTGCCGATCGGACTGGTGCGGCAGTACTCCCTGCTGAACGACCCGGCGGAAGCGGGACCCTATGTGCTGGGTGTACTGCGTGAGCGCCAGGGCCGAGGCGGGTCCGAATGGGTACACCAGCATATTGAAACCGGAATGGCGCTGCAA
>JAHEDQ010000087.1:16434-17592 GCA_024641125.1 Candidatus Competibacteraceae bacterium
TACCCGCAGTCCCGAACATACCGCCTATCTCGATCGGATTGCCGTCGCCGGTTGGGGTGGGCGTATGACTTTGACCCACGACGGTGGTGATCCCGACCAGGGGCTCGATGTGCGTGCGCTGCTGGCGCACCAGAGGGAGGGTGATCATGTTTATTGTTGCGGCCCCGCAGGATTGATGGGGGCAGTGCGCGAAGCGAGTGCACACTGGGCGACCGACACAGTTCATTTCGAGTGGTTCACCCCGGATGACAACGCAGCCCCCGCCACCGACCGGCGAGCATTCACCATCGTGCTGGCACGCAGCGATAAAGTTCTGACGGTCCCCGCCGATGCCAGCATCGTCCAGGTGCTGGCTGACAATGGCATTGTGGTGGATACCCTGTGCGAAGAGGGTATCTGTGGAACCTGCATCACCGATGTGCTGGAGGGTGAGCCCGAGCATCACGACAGTGTGCTCACCCATGAGGAAAGAAGCGCCAATCGTCTCATGACCATCTGTTGTTCCCGGGCAAAAGGCGACAGACTGGTGTTGGATCTCTGACCTGTGCCCTTGCCATGAGAACAGACTCGGTCGACCTCCTTTCCCGACTCATCGCCTTCCCCACGGTCAGCTGCGACTCGAACGTCGAATTGATCCAGTTCGTGGCTGCGCATTTGGAGGCGGTCGGAATTGCCGTCCAGATCATGCCGGATGAAACCGGGCGCAAGGCGAACCTGTACGCTACGGCTGGACCCGCCGACCGATCGGGGGTGATGCTTTCGGGGCATACCGACGTGGTGCCGGTGGAAGGTCAGGATTGGACCGTACCGCCGTTTCAAATGACCGACCGTGACGGCAGACTGTACGGCCGTGGCAGCGCGGATATGAAGGGTTTTGTCGCCTGTGCGGTATCCGCCATGATGCGGGCTGCTTCGCGGGATCTCCGCACCCCCCTGCATCTGGCGCTGTCCTATGACGAGGAAATCGGCTGTGTCGGCGTGCAGGGAATGATTGACGTGCTGGCGGGCGCGCCGTTTCGACCCCTGTTCGGTATTGTTGGTGAGCCGACCGGGCTTTCCGTGGCCACCGGCCATAAGGGCAAGACCGCGCTAAATGTCGTCTGCACAGGTCGCGCAGCCCACTCCGCATTGGCGCCCACCGGTGTGAACGCAATTCAT
>JAHEDQ010000088.1 GCA_024641125.1 Candidatus Competibacteraceae bacterium
CGTCCTCGACCACCACCAGATCGGCGGCAAGTTGTTCAAGCTGATTGCGCTCAAGCTGAGCAGCCTCTCCGATGGCTTTGCATTGATCACTCAACAGCTTGGCCGACGATGTCATGTTGAGCATCGACATGACGCCGGCACTGGCATGGAGACGCTCCAAGATTGCTTCGCGGCTGCTCCGATCCGGGATGTCGCCATTTGCCAAGCGATCCACCGCGTCCTGGACCAGCGTAATGTCTTCGGCCACATTGGCGGCAATCTGGCGCAGGGTTTCACTATCAGGACGAGGGGGTAAAGAACCCGTTACCGGGGGACTGTAGTCCGACCGGTCCTGCAGAAGTTCAGTGGCGCCCGACTCGCGCAGCGTTGCTTCGACCCGGTGGACAAATTCGTCCACCTCACTCACATCGAATCCGTCTTCACCGATGTCGATCAGGTGCTTGATCTGGCGATCCATGCCGCCCAGCAGACGCAGCATGTCGGGCCCGAGATGCGCCCGGCCTTCACGCAAGGCATACACCAGCTTGCTGCAGCTCCACCACAGGTGGTATGCCGTTTCACCCTGTGCCATTTCACGCAGGGCGCACACCACCTCGTCTACCCGGGCCAACTGGGCCGGTACTTCGTGCCCACGGAAAACACTGGTCAAGGCACGCTGAAAACTGGGACGTAGCCGACGGACCAGAACAGGGTCCGCGGTGTCGTCGAAGCCAGGATCAGTCGCCGTCTCTGCGCTGGTTTGCGGCGCACCGCGCACCTGGCGCAAGTCGTCCACAGCCCTCAAAAGACTCAGCGTATCGGCTTTACGAGGACCCGTAGACAGGGCCTCCAGGTAGGGCGGCAGAAGAAGCGCGGCTCTCAGCAATGCATCACGGCCAAGCGCAATATCCTCCAACGATTCATCGCATATGGCCTCGGAAACGCGGCGCATCTCATCAGCGATTTGGGCCCCTTCATCAAGCGCCATCATGGTGAAGGCGCCTCGCAGCTGATCCAGGTATTCGTTGGCCACCCGAAGCTCGGAGGTGTCCTCGGTGAACTCCGAATAGGCCTCCAGGGATTGCTGGATACGGTCGACGGTGACCTCCAGCTCATCGCGCAGATAGTTCAACGCATTGTCCGAGACACGCGATTTCATCGCACCTTCCCTTGCCTGTGCCGATGCCATTGAGGCGGCGTAATCGGACTGGCTTAAAGCTAAACTCGCGGCTGCCCGATTCAGGCGGCCGCAGAGTCGGCGTGGCTAACCGGCAGCTTGAAGCCGGCGACTGTCGTTCTGAGGCTGTCAGAGAGCTTGGCCAGTTCGCCGATGGAATTCGCAGTCAGCACCGTGCCTTCGGAGGTCTGCTCGGTCAGTTCGTTAATCGACCCCATGGTTGAGGACACCGACGCCGCCACCTCGGACTGGTCGCGGGCGGCTTTTGAAATGTCGTTGATAAGCTCGGCCAGACGGTTGGAGACGGTTTCAATCTCTTCCAACGACTCACCCGCACGTTCGGCCAGCTCTGCGCCGTTGACCACTTCCGAGGTGCTCTTCTCCATCGACAGAACCGCCTCACTGGTGTCGGCCTGGATGGTTTTGACCAGCTGCTCGATTCGTTTGGTGGAGTTGCCGGCGCGTTCAGCCAGTCGCTGCACTTCGTCCGCAACCACCGCGAAGCCACGGCCGGACTCGCCTGCAGCGGCGGCCTGGATGGCGGCATTGAGCGCAAGAATATTGGTTTGATCGGCGATGTCGTTGATGAGCCCAACGATGGCGCCGATCTCCTGAGACGACTCGCCCAGACGCTTGATGCGTTTTGATGTCTCCTGAATGTGCTCTCGGATGACGTCCATGCCCTGGATGGTCCGCCGGACTCGATCACCGCCCTGTGCAGCGATCTGCACGGAGTTGGTCGCGACTTCGGCGGACGCTGCCGCGCTGGCCGACACCTCATCCATGGATTGGGTCATCTGGTCGATGGCGCTGGTGGCGGAGGCAATCTGCCGACTCTGAGTCTGCGCGGCATCTTCCAGGCGCTCGGCGACGCTGTTTGTGTCATCAGCGGCCGCGGCGACCTGGCCCGATGTGTCGTTTATGGTCCAGACCAAGTCTCTGAGGGCTTCAACCGCGTAGTTGATCGAGTCGGCTATGGCACCGGTCAGTTCCTCGGTCACATTGGCGTGTACCGTCAAGTCTCCGTCGGCGAGATCGCCCATTTCATCGAGCAGCGCAAGAATGGCTTGCTGGTTACGCTCATTCTGCCGGGCGATTTCCTGATTACGCAGATCGCTTTCCCTGGCCCGACCGCGGGCTTCGAAAATCTGCCAGACGGCGACACCGGCAAGCAAGACGGCGGCCAGGATGCCGAACATCAGCGCCATAGTCTCGCGCGGGTTCGCAACGTTCTCGTACTGTCTCGCCACAGCTTCGACGGATTGACGCAAATCACCGGCATGGTCGATGATCGACTGGGACGCCGCAACCACCTGGAACAGCTCAGGAGAGTTGGCAAGAATCTGCCCAGCTGCGTCCTCCACCGTGATGAAAAGCTCCGCGACCTCGGCCAGCAGGTCATTGACATTAGCATTGCTCACCCGCGGAATTCCGAGGCCCGCATCGCCCTCGCGCATGGCGTCCAGCACCCGGGCGAACAACGCCACGTCACGCCCGAATCGGTCAGCCGCACTGGCGGTTTCGATGCCGCCGCCCAACAAACGCTGAACGTTGTTTTCAAGACGCTGCAGGAGCAGCAGCTGACGGGTTGCGATGTAGATTTCGTTGGCTGAGGCCCCGGATTCGATCAGTCCGACCGCAATCTCGTCCGAGAGTATCTGTATATCGGGGATGGTCTCTTCGATAGTCGCCACCTGATCGCTGGCGGACTCCAGCGCGTTTCGGCCGTTCAGGATGGTGGAGATGTTGCGATGAGTCTGATTCCAGTTCTGCTCCATCTTATCCAAAGCGATTTCCACCAGCGGCGAGCGCACGTCCAGGATCTGGCCATGGGTGCCGGTGCGCTGGTCCACCACCATTTGATCGAACTTCGCCATGGACTCAGCCAAGCTCTCAAATGCTTCGGCCTGACCTTTGGACGCGTCCAGGGCGTCAGTCACCAGACCAATAGACAATTGACGCTGATCGCCAACCATTTTGAAGAAGCCCTTGTCACGATCGCTTTGCTGCGCCTGCATGACGAACACAGTCGTCATAAGGCCGATTGCGGTAACGACCAAAACAAACAGAACGACGGACTTCAGAAATGTGCTGGAATCCTTGTTCGGTCCTGAAGCCTGCTGAATTGCACTCATCGCTGACCATCTCCCCTGAATCGGGTTCGTCACTTGGTTCATCGAAAAAAGGCTGCGGTGGTGGAGTTAAACCGCCGCCGCCAGGAATTTGTTGTCTGCCAGCAAGCGCGACGGCTCAAACACACGCCACAAAAAACCTTCGGATTTGTAGGCGTCGCTCAGGTATGCCTCGAGTTCCGTATCCACGTGGTCCACATCGCCGACGTGATCCCCTTCGTAGAAACTGCGCATTCCCAGAACCTCGTCCACCAGGATGCCGGAGAACCAGTTCTCGCCTTCGAACACCAGCACTCGGGCGTGCGCCCCGTCACTGCCCTGCCGCAGCCCCAGATAGGCCCCCAAATCGGCGACGGACAAAACCGTCCCACGCAGATTGGCGATGCCGCGCATCCATGGTCTTGCCCCCGGCACACGGGTGATGGGCGGCACAGCAGACACTTCGGTCACCTGGGCCAGCCTCACCAGCAAACGCCATTCGCCGATGCGAAATCCCAATCCGGCCCAAATTGCCCCTGTCCCTTTACCGCGCGCATCGCCGGTATCATGGCGCAGGGTTAGCGCCTCAAGCGCCAGTAACTGATCAAACGGATGCAAACCGCGCAGGTCCTGCTGGGCATCGTTCATCGGAATCACTCGGCCAGCAGGCCGCGAATCTTGCCCATGAGCTCGGCCTCGGACGCCGGCTTGGTAACGTAATCCGAAGCACCCTGCCGCATGGCCCAGATCCGATCAGTCTCCTGATCCTTGGTCGTCACCATGATGATCGGGATTTTCGATGTCTCGGGGTCCCGGGACAGCCTGCGGGTCGCCTGAAATCCGTTCATTCCGGGCATAACCACGTCCATTAGAATGAGATCGGGTTTTTCGCGTTTGGCTTTCTCGACGCCTTCCTCGCCATTAGCAGCGGTCGTCGCCTCATGCCCGGCGTCCTCAAGCATGCGCTTGAAAGCGAAGATTTCGGTCGGTGAATCGTCCACGATAAGAATGCGCGCCATGTCTTTGTCCTGAACCGCTCTAGATGATGTTTACCATCGGCGTCGATCGGCACCTGAATTGGGCCGTCGCCACCCTGTTTCGTCTGCCTATTCGCCCTGCTTGAGATGTTGCTGGATGGCGTCCAGCAATTCCTCGCGGGTAAAGGGCTTGGTCACGTACTGTTCGGACCCGACCAGCGCGCCACGCGCCCGATCGAAGATGCTGTCCTTACTCGAAAGCATGATGACCGGCGTCGTGCCGAAATCCTGGTTGTTTTTGATGACTGCGCAAGTCTGGTAGCCATCGAGCCGGGGCATCATGATGTCGAGAAAAATGATATCGGGGCGCTTGTCGACAATCTTGGAAAGTGCCTCGAAGCCATCCTCAGCGGTCACAACGTCATACCCTTCACGCTTGAGCAGAGTTTCAGCTGTGCGCCTGATGGTTACACTGTCATCAATGATCATCACTCTGGCGAGTGATTCCGGATGCTTGGTGCTCGAAACCTCCGAATCAGAATCACTTGAGGTCACCGATACTTCTTCAGTGGTCGCGAACTGCTTCATTCTGAGAGCCTTACCCGGATTGCTTTCACACTCATACCTACCTCATCGAACACGAGCTACTTTACTCGATCGGCCATAGACCTAGCGTATGAATCAGACAACCGATGGGTAAGAATTCACTGACCATCGAGGTGCGAGTCGAACACGACGGAAGCGGGATACGGCGGCATTACCCTTAAGCGAGACAACACCTCGGTGCAGGCAGACAGAACTGAGATCTGCTAACTGCGGCAAACACTCAGGCGGATCAAGTTTGTCCCTGCTCGCAGCTGCTGTGACAATGCCGGATTCAAAACTCGATTCGATGCTGTCAGCAGGAGATTCATGTATGAGCATCCGCGTCGGGGTCGTGCTCGACCCGATCGATCAAATCAAACCACATAAGGACAGCACCTACGCCATGATGCTGGAGGCCCAGCGCCGAGGCTGGACCGTGTTGGTGATGGAGCAGCAAGACTTATACCTGACGGACGGTACCGCTTTCGGACGCGGCCGCGAGATCACGATTTTTGATGACGAGTCGCCATGGTACAGCCTGACCGCGCCAATCCACGCGCCGCTGTCGCAGCTGGACGTGGTGCTGATGCGCAAGGATCCACCATTCGACATGGAGTACGTTTACACAACCTACCTACTGGAACGGGCCGAACAGCACGGCCTGCTGGTGCTCAACCGGCCGCAGAGTTTACGCGATGCAAACGAAAAACTGTTCACAGCATGGTTTCCACAATGCTGCGCCCCTACGCAGGTCGCCCGCGATCCGGCGTTACTGCGTGCATTCCTCAGGGATCAACAGGACATCGTGATCAAGCCACTAGACGGTATGGGAGGCGCCTCGATTTTCCGTGTCGGGGCGAACGATCCCAACATCAGCGTTATTCTGGAAACCCTGACCGACCATGGAAAACGATTTGCCATGGCACAACGATACATCCCGGATATAGCCAGCAAAGGCGACAAACGCATCCTGCTGGTGGACGGGGAGCCCGTGCCCTATGCGTTGGCCCGCATACCCGCACCCGGTGAAAGCCGCGGGAATCTGGCGGCCGGCGCCAGTGGGGTGGGTGTGGAACTCAGCGACCGCGATCGTTGGATTTGCGCCGAAGTGGCGCCGGAGCTGCGCCGAAGAGGGCTTGTGTTTGTCGGCCTGGATGTGATCGGCGACTATCTCACCGAGATCAACGTTACCAGTCCCACGTGTATCCGCGAGTTGGACGCACTGTTCGGCCTCAACATCGCGGGCTCTCTGTGCGAAGCCATTGAACGGCGCCTGAAGCACGATGGCAGATAGTTGTTTACAGGTACATCCGAATTCCGCCATTGCGGCCCAGGCTCTTCTACAGCAGGGTCTGATCAGCCCATAAGGATCGCGTTCGAGTAGTCAAGAGCATGAACGCCGAGGCGCGGTCACCATGACAGATCAGCCGTATCCAATCACGCCAACTCGGTGATTGTCGCTGGCGTGCGGTTTTGGCTACGCGGCGCAGGTATAATCCTGCTTCGCGGAGAATGAATAGCGGCCCACAAATCAATGCCTCAAAGCCAATGCGCCTGACACGTACTCCAGGCCCAACTGTAGACCGACTGGGATTTGCCATCCTGATCGCGATGTTGTGTCACGCCGTGCTGATTTACGGCATTCAGTTTCAGGCCAAGGAATCCCGGGACGCCGATCCCGAGCCACTGAGCGTTTCACTGGTGATGCAACCGAATCTGGAACAACCCGCGGCCGATGCTCCGGTTGCCTCCGCGGATCATATCGGTGGTGGAGACCCGGTCGATGACGGTCTCGATTCCGGCGCCCGTCCTCAGCCCGAACCTCTACCGCCGCAGCCGCAACCTACAGAGCCTCCACCGCAGTTGGCTCCACAGGCTGAAGAGACGCCCGCTTCCGAAAACCCGGAAGAGATAGTGACCACCCGCGCCCCCGCACCCAGCAACGCACCGAGCAAAGCCCAGGAACCGCCAGAACGGCCGATGCCCACCGCCAGCGAGTTGATGCGACAGGCGCGTCAGCTGGCGCGGCTCGAGGCGCCGGTGCCGCCGGACACAAGGTCCCAGGGCGAGGATCCCAACAGCTTCGGATCCACCAGTCAGTTCGACGTACGCGAAGCGTACATCGAGGCATGGGAGCGAAAAGTGGAGGAATGGGGCACTCGAAATTTCCCGGAAGCTGCCCGCAAACAGAATCTGACGGGCAGCCTGTCACTCACAGTGGTGTTGAGGCGCGATGGGAGTATCGAGCGAATCGAACTGATTCGCTCATCCGGCCATGAGTTGCTGGATGATGCCGCCTATAACATCGTATCCATGGCTGCGCCCTACGCCCCATTCCCTGAAGAACTGCGAGAACAACATGGGGATTTCCTGAGAATACAAAGGACCTGGCAGTTTCTGCAGGGCAACCGTCTGAGTGCGCGTTGATTGCGCGACGCGGAACAGCCGAGCATTCCCGGCTTGTCAGACGCCCCATGGCTCTATGATACTGAGCCCATGAGCGAAGCGAGTTATCTGACAGACCAGTTTCTCATTGCCATGCCCGGCCTGGCCGACCCCAACTTTGCGCAGACGGTCACATACCTTTGTGAGCACAATGCGGAGGGTGCACTGGGACTGGTTATCAATCGCAGCAGCTCGGTCACGCTGGGCGATCTGCTGGAGCAGTCCGAAGAAGCTGGGGCTACCGCCACTGTACTTAGGACACCCGTTTTGTTCGGTGGTCCGGTCCAGCGCGATCGCGGTTTCGTGCTGCACAGCCCACTCGGGAACTGGGATGCCACCCTGGCCATTCGGGACGACATCGGCCTGAGCACCTCACGGGATATCCTGGCTGCCATGGCCCGCGGAGAAGGTCCCGAGAAATCGCTGGTGGCACTGGGATATGCTGGCTGGGGCGCGGGACAGCTTGAGCAGGAGATGGCAGCCAATGCCTGGCTCTCCGGCCCGGCCAAAGCCGAGGTTATGTTCGATGTTGCGCTGGAACGGCGCTGGCAGGCCGCGGCCGCTGCGATGGGCGTGGATATGAACCTGATCACGGGGGACGCAGGCCACGCCTGAGCCGACGTCAGGGACGGAGCCAAAGCGCGCCGAGTCCGCGATGGGATTCGACTACGGGCGTGGACGCATAGGCATCGCCCTGGCTCACCGCACCACCCAGTACGCGTCGCCATTGCAGACCCTGGAGGTAGGTCGAGGGATCGAGTGGGACTCGATCGGCCAGCTGATCGAAACCTGGCAGCCCGATCTGCTGGTGGTGGGTCTGCCGCTGAATGAAGACGGCAGCGAACATGAGGTTACGGCTGAAGCCAAACGTTTTGCAAGACGATTGGAAGCCCGCTTCAATCTTCCCTACAGGCTGGTGGACGAACGGCTCAGCTCCCATGAGGCGTCCGCCCGGCTGAAAGGCGCGCATTCGCCCAGCCGCCGCGGCCGGCGCCGTACCCGTCTTACGCTGGACAGCGCGGCAGCCTGTTTGATACTGGAAACATGGCTGTCACTGGAGGCCACCGATCGATGATGCAGCTGGATGACATTCCCGGCATCTTGAACGATATGGCGGGTGCACTGTCGCAGCACCTGGACCGTCGCGGGGTGTCGGATTTTGCACTGGTGGGCATCCATACCGGCGGCATGTGGATCGCCCGGGCGTTACAGGCCTGTCTGGACCACAACGATCCGGTGGGCGGTTTGGACATCTCTTTTTATCGAGATGATTTCACCCGCATCGGCTTGCACCCGCGGGTACAGCCCTCCTCGCTTCCGTTCCAAGTGGAGAATCGTCACGTGGTGCTGGTTGATGATGTGCTCTACACCGGGCGCACCATCCGGGCGGCGCTAAATGAGATATTCGACTATGGACGGCCTGCATCGGTCACCTTGGTGGTGCTGGTTGACCGCGGCGGTCGGGAGCTGCCCATAGCAGCGGACGTGGTGGGCCTCGAGGTCGCGCTGGCCGCGGGCAACCACATCAAGTTATCCGGGCCGGATCCACTGTCCCTGAACATTTTACAGGACCCATGAGCGCGCCTACCCTTCAAACTGGAGCCGACGGCAGACTGCGGCACCTGCTCACCGTCGAGGGCCTGCCTCGCCCGCGGCTAGAGGAATTGCTCAACACGGCAGAGTCATTTCTCGGTGTCACACAGCGAGAGGTAAAAAAAGTGCCGCTGCTGCGCGGCAAAACAGTGGTCAACCTTTTCTTCGAGTCCAGCACCCGAACCCGAACCACGTTCGAACTGGCCGCAAAACGATTGTCCGCCGACGTGATCAACCTGAGCGTAAGCACATCCGCTACAGTAAAGGGCGAGAGCCTGCTGGACACGCTTCGCAACCTGGAGGCCATGCACGCGGACATTTTCGTGGTCCGCCACGGCACCAGCGGGGCGGCGCACTTTATCGCCCAACATTGTTTGCCCCATGTTGCAGTGCTGAATGCAGGCGATGGGCGCCACGCGCACCCAACCCAGGCCCTCCTCGATGTGTTCACCATCCGGCGCCACAAGCCAAATTTCGATCAGATCAAGGTCGCCATCGTGGGCGACATCCTGAATTCGCGGGTGGCCCGATCGCAGATACATGCCCTGACAATCCTCGACACGGCCGAGGTGCGCGTCGTCGCGCCGCGAACGCTGCTTCCTGTGGGCATTGAGTCGCTGGGCGTCAAGGTGTTCACGGATTTGACCCAGGGCTTGGCCGGCGTGGACGTGATCATCATGCTGAGACTTCAGAAGGAACGCATGCGGGGAGCACTGCTGCCCAGCGAGCATGAATACTACCGACAGTTCGGCCTGACCGAAGCGCGGTTACAGGGCGCGCACCCGGAAGCCATTGTGATGCACCCCGGGCCGATCAACCGGGGGGTGGAAATTGACTCTTCGGTGGCCGACGGAGCCCGTTCGGTCATTCTGGAACAGGTCACCAACGGCATTGCGATCCGAATGGCCGCTATGTCCCTGATCATGGGTACGCGGACGCAAGACGGTCGGGAGGTCGGGTAGTGCGGATCAGCATCCGCGGTGGCCATTTTATCGACCCCGCGAACAAGGTTGATGACACCCTGGATCTGCACATCGCCGACGGCCGGGTGGTTGCCCTGGGCACGGCGCCGGACGGTTTTCAATCGGATCGGGAAATCGATGCCGAAGGGTTGGTGGTTTGCCCGGGTTTCGTGGACCTGTGTGCCCGACTGAGAGAGCCGGGCGCCGAACACAAGGGCAGCATTGAGAGCGAAACTCGGGCCGCGGTTTCGGGCGGCATCACCACGGTGTGCGTGCCACCCGATACCGACCCGGTGATTGATGACCCTTCTGTGGTGGAGCTGATTCGCCGACGACAGCGGCTCGCCGGTCAGGCCAAAGTGGTAATGTTGGGTGCCCTGACACGGCAACTGGGTGGCGAGTTTCTAAGCGAGATGGGCGCGCTGATGGAGGCCGGATGCGTCGGTGTCAGCAATGCCTGGGTACCCGTTGCCAATCCCCTGGTCATGCGCCGGGCGCTGGAGTACGCCGCCACCTTTGATCTGACTGTGTTCAGCGTCCCCTACGACCCTTTGCTGGCGCCGGACGGCTGCGCGCATGAGGGCGAAACCGCAACTCGACTGGGACTGCCCGGCGTGCCCCGATCCGCTGAGACCACTATCGTCGCCAGGGATCTGGCTCTGATCGAAGAAACAGGTGTTCGGGCCCATTTTTGCCGCTTGTCGGCGGCCCACTCGGTGGACCTTATCGAGCGGGCGATAGGCCATGGGTTGCCGGTCACCGCAGATGTGTGCGCGCACCAGCTTTACCTGACCGACAGGGACGTGGGTGAGTTCGACAGCCGCTTTCACCTTCGCCCCCCGCTGCGCACCGATATCGATCGACAGCGGCTGCTCGAGGGCGTGCGCAGCGGATCCATCACGGCCGTCTGTTCCGACCATCAACCCCATGATCAGGACGCAAAGCTGCACCCCTTCAGCGATACCGAGCCAGGTGCCTCAACCCTGGAAACCCTGCTGCCGCTGACACTCGCGCTGCGGGATCATGGCCTGGACTTAAACTCGGCGCTGGAACGGATAACCTGCGCCCCCGCCCGGATTCTGAGAATAGAGGCGGGCACTCTGGGCCTTGGGGCCGCTGCCGATGTGTGCCTGTTCGAACCCGACACCGAGTGGGTGGTCGAGTCGCATGCACTCTACTCGAACGGGCGCAACACGCCGCTCGACGGCCGGCGTGTTCGAGGTCGGGTAAAACAGGTCCTGGTGGACGGTAGAAGTGTGTTCGAGGCCGGCTGATACCCGAATCTAGTGTAGTGTCTTCCAAATAACTTGATGGTTGTGGTGAGGCATCGTGGTTACTGACAAGGCGCGGTGAGGAGGAATAGCCAGCGCTATTGCGACAATCCGCAACGCCGTCAGGGACCGCGAGGGCTAGCGCAAGTGTCAAGCATCTCCAGCTCTGTCGAGCAGCGGCAACGCCTCAGTGGCGGATTTGGGACACTAGCGAAACTGGTCTTTGTTCTGGGCCTTGATCCGTGCCTCGCCCATGGACACCGTACCGCGCTCGACCAACTCCTTTAAATGTTGATCCAGAGTCTGCATACCGTGAGATCCGCCTGTCTGTATCGACGAGTACATCTGGGCGACCTTGTCTTCCCGGATCAGGTTGCGAATGGCCGGTATCCCGATCATGATTTCCCAGGCTGCGGTACGACCCCCGCCGTTCTTCTTCATCAGGGTCTGAGACACAACTGCGCGTAGTGACTCCGACAGCATGGACCGAACAAGCGGTTTCTCACCACCCGGGAAAACATCGATGATACGGTCTATGGTTTTAGGCGCGGAACTGGTGTGCAGCGTTCCCAGCACTAGGTGGCCAGTCTCCGCCGCTGTCAACGCGAGTCGAATGGTTTCCAGATCGCGCATTTCACCGACCAGTATGATATCCGGATCTTCACGCAGAGCGGATCGCAATGCCTCGCCAAAGCCCAACGTGTCGCGGTGTACTTCGCGCTGATTGACCAGACACTTCTTGCTTTCGTGCACAAATTCGATCGGGTCTTCGATGGTGAGAATGTGACCGTTTTCGTTCTCGTTCTTATAGTCGAGCATACCGGCCAGGGTGGTGGATTTGCCGGAACCGGTTGGGCCGGTGACCAGAATCAATCCGCGCGGCACATCCACCATGTCTTTGAAAATCTGCGGGCAGCCCAACTCTTCCAGGGTCAGAATCTTGGTCGGGATGGTTCGGAACACCGCGCCGGCACCACGATTCTGATTGAAGGCATTGACCCGGAAGCGCGCCAGATTCGGAATCTCGAATGAGAAATCGCACTCGAGGAACTCCTCATAGTCCTTGCGCTGCTTGTCGTTCATTATGTCGTAGATGAGCGCATGGACCTCCTTGTGCTCCATCGCTGGCAAATTGATCCTACGCACGTCGCCGTCCACACGGATCATGGGCGGCAAACCGGCGGAAAGATGTAAATCCGATGCGCCATGCTTGACGCCAAAGGCCAACAAGTCATCTATATTCATCGAACTCTTTCCATCTTCGCTCATTGTCTCTCATACGCTCCGTGGCCACTAAACGGCGATCAGTGACCGGACCGATTGCAAAACATGCGCCATGGTCACAAGATTTGGGCACGATCACGCGTTTTCGCACAACACCTATGCGCGGACCAGACGGTCGCGGTGTTTCGGTTCCATGATGTCAGACAAACAAATGCCTGTTGATCCTGCCCAATGAACGTGGCCACGATGGATGAACCAGACGCGATTGAGCGACGCCTAGAAAGCGTCCTGAGCGCGATACGCGCCGCAGAGCTGCGCTGGAATCGACCTCCAGACTCTGTAACTCTGCTGGCCGTCAGCAAAACCCATGGGGTTGACGCAATTTGCCGATGCATTAAGGCGGGGCAAAGACAATTCGGCGAGAATCAGCTGCAGGAAGCACTGGGCAAAATCGAAATTCTCAAGGAACAGCCCTTGACCTGGCATTTCATCGGTGCGATCCAATCCAACAAGACCCGCGGGATCGCCGAACGGTTCGCCTGGGTGCACAGCGTCGACCGCCTCAAAATCGCACAACGTCTGAGCGCTCAGCGACCGCCCCATTTGCCGCCGCTCAACATTTGTCTGGAAATCAACGTCAGCGGGGAGTCAAGCAAGGCGGGCATCGCGCCATCGGCCTTGCCGGCGCTGGCAGATGCCGCGGCCCAGCTGCCCGGCATAAAACTCCGGGGCCTGATGAGCGTGCCAGCACCCGCGACGGAGTTCGAGGCACAGCGGCGGCCATTCCGGACACTCCATGCATTGTTCACGGGCCTGAACGACCAGGGTTACAACCTGGACACCCTGTCCATGGGCATGACGGACGACATGACGGCCGCCATAGCAGAGGGTGCAACCCTGGTACGCGTGGGCACCGCCATTTTTGGTCCGCGCGAGGCCATCCCAAACGATCAGCCGTAGCGCTCTCACGGGAATTCTCGGCGCATGCGGACCTGCGCCAATTTCACCAAGGCCTTCCGAAAATACCCTAGTGGTCCTGCGAAAAGCACCGTAGAGACGCCGATGGCGACGCGCTAACGTGATGGTCGGATCACCGTTATGCCGACGGCGCTGCGCGCCCGCAAACGAAATCGGACGAATTGACCAAAATGCTGAGCACTTCATCCACACTTCGCTGCCCGCGCCCGCACATCCTGGCGGCTGTACTGACAGCCTGCAGTGTCGCTGCCGGCGCTCAGACGGACCCTGCCGCCCCCTCTGACGAACGACAAGAAACCGACCTGATCATTGAAGCTGGATCGACCACCACCCTCGAAAAGTCCGTCACCGTAAGCCTTGAAGGCGATGACACAAAACTTCGCGACCGGTTCAACAGTTTTCAATTCTCTGATCTGCTGCCCAATGGCTTGGGCCAGGACGAGTTTGAGCAGTCGTTGGAAAATCAGTTCTACGGCACCTATGTGTTCTACGCCAAACTGTCCGCCGAAGGGCGACAGGTAGTCTACGAGAGCTATCTCGCCGACCCCCACATCGCCAGCGTTCGGGCGGCGACATTGGATATGCTGCGCTGACACCCGGGTAGAGTCGATCCATCGATCGGCAACGCGTCGCACTCGGAAGCCACGTTTACGGTTGCCATATAGGCGCTTCGAAGGGTATTTTCTGGGCCGGCCCACGATCCGGACTCCGTCACTCATGATTGAATCAACCATCGCATTCATCGGCGGCGGCAATATGGCCCGCAGCCTGATCGGCGGATTATTGGCCGACGGCTGCCCTGCGGGACAAATCAGGGTCGCGGACCCCGATCTCGCCCAGATTCAGGCGCTGCAGCGGCAGTACGGCATTGAGACGAGTCTGGACAACAAACAGGTCTTGGCTGGTGCACAGGCGGTGCTGCTGGCCGTCAAGCCGCAGGTTATGAAACCGGTCTTGAAGGAGATCGCAGGTGCGATCAGGGCCCAACGACCGTTGATAGTCTCCATTGCCGCAGGTGTTCGCGAACGCGACATATCCGCCTGGGTCTCCGCCAGCGACCTGCCGATAGTGCGGGCTATGCCCAACACGCCGGCTCTGGTGCAAAGCGGCGCGACAGGCCTGTACGCGAATTCGGCCGTGGATGATGCACAGCGCGCCCTGGCCGAATCCATACTCAGGGCGGTGGGACTGACCGTATGGGTGGATCGGGAAGAGCTGATCGACACGGTAACCGGCCTCAGCGGCAGCGGACCGGCCTACTTCTTCCTGTTGATGGAGGCGATGGAGGATGCCGCGCATGCGCTCGGCCTGCCTCGGGAAGCCGCCCGTCTGCTCACCTTGCAGACGGCCTTCGGCGCTGCGAAGCTGGCACTGGAAAGCGAAGAGGGTGTCGCCGAACTCCGCAAAAGAGTGACCTCGCCCGGAGGCACGACGGAGCGGGCGATCCAAGCTTTCGAGAGCGGTGGCCTGCGCACCCTGGTTGGGGACGCGGTGCGGGCCGCAAAAGCGCGTTCAGCGGAGTTAGCCGACACTTTCGGGGGCGCAGCATGAACGGCCAGTACTTCAACAACGCCGGTGTATTCCTGGTCTCGACTCTGTTTGGGCTGTATATCCTCGCCGTGATGCTTCGGTTTCTGCTGCAAACCGTCCGCGCCGATTTCTACAACCCTTTGGTTCAGGTACTGGTCAAGATAACCAATCCGTTGCTGGTTCCTCTGCGCCGGCTGATTCCGGGTATGTTCGGACTGGATATGGCAGCGGTGACGCTGTTGCTGGTGCTGCAGGGGGTGGAACTGATGCTCGTTGCTTTTTTATTGGGGGGCAGCCTGCCACCGGCGACGCTATTGATTGGCTCCGTAGCCAAATTGCTGGGACTGGTCGTGACCATCTACTTTTGGATCATCCTGATCCAGGTGGTTCTCAGCTGGGTGGCGCCAACAACCTACAACCCGGCGGTGGCGGCCATCGGCAGCCTGACCGAACCGCTGCTGCGACCCATACGGCGGGCACTGCCGGACCTGGGTGGTCTGGATCTGTCGCCTCTGCTTGTGGTGGTCGGCCTGCAATTGCTCAAAATGCTGGTGGTGTGGCCACTCCGGGATCTCGCAGGACTACCCGCTGGGTTCTGAAGCGACTTCGGCCTGGCGAATTGAATCGCAGGGCGTAGTTCTGCGAGTTCGAGTTCAGCCACGGGCAGGCCGGGATCAGATTGCCGGGATCCGTGACGGTCGTTTGCGCGTGCGCATCAGCGCCCCACCGATTGACGGCAGGGCGAATGCCTGCCTCACACGCCTGATCGCGAAACTTTTCGGCGTACCGAAAGCAGGGGTAGTGATAGTGTCCGGCGAGGGTGGCCGAGACAAGCGGCTACTGGTCAAAAACGCGAAGCGTGTTCCCGATGCCTGGCAACAGGGCATCTGAAGCCCTGTTGCTGATGAGCTGCGGATCGATAACCGCATACCCAGAGCATTGTCACCGTCCAAGATGGCCCCGCACACTGTGGGGCATGGGTTCCCGGTCATGAGTATCCTGAGATGACACACCGCGTCGATTCCATCCAGTTGCCCCATTCCACGCTGGGGACCCATCGGCGGGTACTGACGCACCATTTTGGTCAAGCCGGTGCGCGACCCAAAGCCTATTTTCAGGCCTCGCTGCATGCCGACGAGTGGCCAGGAATGCTGGTGGCCGAGCACCTCATTCGAAGACTGCAGGCCGCAGATCAGCAAGACGCCATCGTGGGTGAGGTGGTGGTTGTGCCGGTGGCCAACCCGATAGGCTTGTCACAACACGTGAGCGGCCGATTCTTGGGTCGTTACGACCTTCTCGATGGCGGAAACTTCAACCGAGGGTTTCCCGATCTCGCGGCCTCAGCTCACAAACGGGTTGCCGACATGCTGGGCGACGATCCGGCAACCAATGTCGACCACGTCCGTCACGCACTGAGGGACGCAGTCCAGGAACTGCCGATCGAGCGGGAACGCGACGGCTTGGTGGCTGCTCTGCTGGGCCTGTCGATAGACTCGGACTATGTGTTGGACATGCACTGTGATGACGAAGCACTGGTGCACATCTACGCGGCCCAGCATCATCAGGACATTGCCGTCGAACTCGGCGCCGATTTGGGTGCGGACGTGGTGCTGCTGGAACAAGAGGCTGGTGGCGCACCGTTCGACGAGTGCAACGCCGGTGTCTGGTGGCGTATCAGGGACCGACTCGACGAATCTCGCCCGTTGCCCTTGTCCTGCTTTGCAACCACGGTGGAGTTCCGGGGCCGGGCAGATGTGTCTGACGCATTGGCAGAGCAAGATGCCGACAACCTGATGCGGTTCCTCCAACGACGGGGGGTCGTGACCGGCTCAGCACAGCCACTGCCGAAAGCGAGGCACAACGGGACCCCGCTGGATGGCGTGGACATCGTCAGGGCGCCTGGGGTAGGCCTGGTCGCCTACCAGAAAGCGCTGGGGTCACGGGTCAGGTCCGGCGAGTCGATCGGTGATTTGATTGACCCAATGGCCGAGGACCCGGCCACCGCACGCATCCCTCTAATCAGTCGAGCCGATGGCATTTTGTTCGCCCGGTTGGCATCCAAGATGGTCAGACCCGGTCAAAGCCTGGCAAAAGTCGCCGGCTCGGTCCCATTGCCACATCGGAAACAGGGCAATCTGTTGGAGTCGTGAGGAAGCTGCTCAATAGCCTCTGATTTATTCTGGACGACCTGGGTTGGAGGCTGAAATGTGCTGTCTAAAGGCGTGGGATCGCGGGTTTTTGTCGTTCTATTGCCAAGATCTGCAACGACAAAACTGTGCATTTGAGTACCAAGACGCACGTCCACGAACAGCTCAGGGGCTCCTTTACTGCAGTCCAGCGTAATACGCGGCTAGATTTTCGATGTCCTCGTCGCTCAGCGGCTTGGCCATGGGACTCATCAACGGGTCGCTGCGATCACCGTCGCGGAATGACCTGAGCTGCTTGGCCAAATACTGCGCTTGCTGGCCTGCCAAGTTTGGCCAGAGCGGATTATTGCTCACCCCCGACGCGCCATGGCAGCTGGCACAGACCACCGACTTGGCTTTCCCAGCCTCGATGTCACCGGCCTGGGCGTCTGCGAACATGCACACCCCGATCAACATCAAAAGCGGTCTTCGCATACCCGAATCTCCCTCA
>JAHEDQ010000089.1 GCA_024641125.1 Candidatus Competibacteraceae bacterium
TGCGCCGCACCGCGACCGTGCTGTCCGGTTCCGCCTGCTGCGTCTATGGGCTGACCTTCACCTCGCATTTCTACGGCGCCCGCCGATCGGTGGGGTACGTGCCATTCAACTCCGAGTCGCTGGTGACCGGCAAGCTGTTCGAGGATATCCGCGAGGCGGTGTTCGAACTGGCAGATCCGGAGCGTAACGATGCGGTGGTGGTGATCAATCTTTGTGTACCCACCGCCTCGGGGGTGCCGCTGCGCCTGCTGCCCAAAGAGATCGACGGCGTGCGGATCATCGGGATCGACGTTCCGGGCTTTGGTGTCCCGACCCACGCTGAAGCCAAGGACGTGCTGGCCGGCGCCATGCTGGCCTATGCCCGGAGCGAGGTCGAACAGGGCCCGGTACAGGCGCCCCGGGACGGCCGCAGCGAGCTGCCCACGGTAAGCCTGCTGGGGGAAATGTTCCCGGTTGACCCGGTCAGCATCGGCCGCATGCTGGAGCCCATGGGGCTGGCGGCGGGGCCGGTGGTGCCTACTCGCGAGTGGCGGGAATTGTACTCGGCCCTGGACTGCGCTGCTGTGGCTGCCATTCATCCCTATTTTATCGCCTCGATCAGGGAGTTCGAGTCCGCCGGGCGCCCCGTTGTCGGTTCGGCGCCCGTGGGGTGCGACGGAACCGCGGCCTGGCTGGAGTCGGTGGGCGAGGCCTGCGGCGTCGCCGCGGCCAAGGTGGCAGCGGCCAAGAACGCGGTTCTGCCCGCCATCCAGGGCGCCCTCGCTGCGGCCCCCATAAAGGGGCGCATGACCGTCTCGGGATATGAAGGATCGGAACTCATCGTCGCCCGGCTGATGATGGAAAGCGGTGCCGATGTCCGCTATGTGGGGACGGCATGCCCGCGCACCCGCTGGTCTGACCCGGATCGCGAATGGCTGGAGCAAAAAGGCGTGCAGATTCAGTACCGCGCCTCCCTGGAGCAGGACCTGGCGGCCATGGCCGAGTACCAGCCTGACCTGGTGATCGGCACCACACCGGTGGTGCAGCAGGCCAAAGAAGCCAGCATCCCCTCCCTGTACTTCACCAATCTTATTTCCGCGCGGCCCCTGATGGGCCCGGCCGGCGCCGGTTCCCTGGCCCAGGTGGTCAATGCGGCGCTGGCGAGCAAGGGCCGGTTTGACGCCATGACCGAGTTTTTTGCCGGCGTCGGCACCGGTGATACGTCCGGCATCTGGGAAGACGTGCCACGGGCCCGGCCGGAGTTTCGCGAACGGCGTGCACGGGAACTGGCCCGCCAGGCGGCCAAGTCCGAGGACATGATCTGATGCTGGTTCAGGATCACGATCGAGCGGGTGGTTACTGGGGCGCCGTTTATGTGTTCACGGCGGTCAAGGGGCTGCAGGTCATCATCGATGGCCCGGTCGGTTGCGAGAACCTTCCGGTGACCTCGGTACTGCACTACACCGACGCGCTGCCGCCCCACGAGCTACCCATTGTGGTAACCGGGTTGGCCGAGGAGGAACTGGGTCAGAACGGCACCGAGGGGGCCATGAAGCGGGCGCATCGGTCGCTGGATCCGCATCTGCCGGCGGTGGTCGTGACCGGTTCCATCGCCGAAATGATCGGCGGAGGCGTAACGCCCGAAGGCACCGGCATTCAGCGCTTTTTGCCCCGCACCATCGACGAAGATCAGTGGCAGTCCGCCAACCGTGCCATGCACTGGCTTTGGACCAACTACGGCGCCAAGCGCGGCAAAATGCCCAAGGCCAAGCCCCGCAAGCCGGGAGACAAACCCCGCGTCAATCTGATTGGTCCGATCTACGGCTACTTCAACACCGCATCGGACCTGGCCGAGATCCGCCGCCTGGTGGAAGGCATCGGCGCCGAGATCAACATGGTGTTCCCGCTGGGCACGCACCTGGCCGACCTGCCCCGCCTGGTGGATGCGGACGTGAACATCTGCATGTACCGCGAGTTCGGACGCATGCTGTGCGAAGCGCTGGATCGGCCCTATCTGCAAGCGCCCATCGGACTGCACAGCACCACCAAGTTCTTGCGTGCCCTGGGCGAGTTGCTGGGTCTGGATCCCGAGCCCTTTATCGAGCGAGAGAAGCACACCACCATCAAACCCCTATGGGATTTGTGGCGTTCGGTCACCCAGGATTTCTTCGGCACCGCCAGTTTTGCCGTGGTTGCCAACGAAACCTACAGCCGCGGACTCCGCAATTTCCTGGAAACAGAGTTGGGTTTGCCCTGCACCTTTTCCTTCGCGCGCCGACCCGGGGTCAAGCCCGAGAACGAGGTCGTCCGCGCCGCGGTCCGTGACAAAACACCGCTGATTCTGTTCGGCAGTTACAACGAGCGCATGTACCTGGCGGAAATCGGGTCTCGTGCCATGTACATTCCCGCCTCTTTTCCGGGCGCTCTCATCAGACGCCATACCGGTACGCCCTTCATGGGCTATTCCGGGGCGACCTATCTGGTGCAGGAAGTGTGCAACGCGTTGTTCGATGCGCTGTTTCACATCCTGCCCCTGGGTACCGATCTGGACCGGGTCGATGCGACGCCGACCCGGAACCGTCGCGAACTGCCCTGGGATGAAGAAGCCATGGTCATGCTCGATGAGCTGCTGGATTCGCAGCCTGTGCTGGTACGTATCTCTCTGGCCAAGCGCCTGCGGGACACCGCCGAGCGCGTTGCCCGTGAGGCCAGCGTCGCACGGGTGACAACCGACCAAGTTCTGAGAGCACACGAGGATTTGCGGGAGGGACGGGCAGCATGACCGTTCCTGGCATTCGATGCACACCCGGACTGGCCGCCCCCGCAGCGTCCCCGGGCATGAGCGTATCCGGGTTGGATACGCCGGCCGCCACGGCGAATACGGCCTATGGCAGCCTGATTGGACAAACCTTGGATGGGCCCCACCCGGGCCGCATTCGCTAGGCGGAGATCACAGTATGACGAGTCAAGTTCAAGCCGGTTACGCGAACTCGGCATCACGTCGCGAATCCAGGGAATTCCGCTGGATTCTGGCGGTGAGTTTCCTGGCTTTTCTTGTGGTGGCGGTGATCGCACGTTGCCTGCCTCGGCGCTGGCGTCCCTGGTCTGACCAGAGTGTTGAGCCGCTGTCGGTCATCGCAGAGGCAAAGGCGATGGCCAATACCTACGCACCCTTTATTTTCATGTGCTAGGAAGCAAACGAATTCGCCCTTGAACAGGGGCGTTTAAGGACGCCACGGCACATTGGCCGTGGCGTAACTCGCCGGCTTCGGTCGGCGTTCAAGAGGCCGCAAGGCACGTTAGGAGGGCCAAGGCTTATGGCTGATGAAGAAAAAATCGGCGGTTCCCTCACGGGGCTGTCAGCGCATGAGGCGCAGGCGTTTCACGAGATCTTCATGAGGAGCTTTTTGATCTTCACGGGGATCGCGATTCTCGCTCACATTCTCGTGTGGTTATGGCGGCCCTGGCTCCCGGGTGAGGAGGGTTACGCTTCCCTGATGGATGGCGCAACGGCAGTAGCCAGCGCAGTCATCCCCTACCTGGCATAGGAGGCAGGAACATGTGGCAAATATGGATGCTGTTCGATCCGCGACGAGCGATGATCGGGCTGGCTGTGTTCCTGTTTACCCTGGCAATTGTGATTCACTTCATTCTGCTCAGCACCGACCGTTTCAACTGGTTGGATGGCCCCAGAGCCGGGAGTGCTGCGACGGCGCAGATGTCACCGTTGCCTTCGTCTGTGAATGCCAAGCTAGGGTCGTAACAGACTCTTTGGGGGGTTGGGCGGACACGTCCAGGGGGACGTGTCCGTCGGCCCAAGGGATCCTGCGGGAAACCGGTCTCAGGGCGGTAGTGCGGAGATTTTGCAATGTCGATGCTCAGCTTCGAGCGCAAGTACCGTGTGCGCGGCGGTACCCTGGTGGGGGGCGACCTGTTCGACTTTTGGGTCGGACCGTTCTACGTCGGTTTCTTCGGCGTCACGGCCCTCTTTTTTAGCGTTCTCGGAACGTTACTCATTCTTTACGGTGCGGCCATAGGCCCGACCTGGAACCTGTGGCAGATCAACATCGCGCCGCCGGATCTCAGCTATGGGCTCGCGCTGGCGCCATTGAAAGAGGGCGGGCTCTGGCAGCTGATCACCATCTGCGCCATCGGCGCATTCTGCTCCTGGGCGCTGCGCCAGGCTGAGATCGCACGCAAGCTGGGCATGGGTTACCACATTCCGGTGGCCTTCAGCTTTGCGATATTCGCCTACGTTACGCTCGTGGTCATCCGACCGGTGCTGCTGGGTGCCTGGGGGCACGGTTTCCCCTACGGTATTCAAAGCCACTTGGATTGGGTGTCGAACGTCGGTTACCAGTACCTGCATTTCCACTACAACCCCGCGCACATGCTGGCCGTGAGCTTCTTTTTCACGACCACTCTGGCGCTGTCTCTGCACGGCGGCCTGATCCTTTCGGCCACCAACCCCAAGAAGGGCGAGACGGTCAAAGGCGGCGAGCATGAGAACACCTTTTTCAGGGACACAATCGGCTACTCCATCGGTGCCCTTGGGATCCATCGGCTGGGCTTGTTCCTGGCCCTCAGCGCCGGCTTCTGGAGTGCGGTGTGTATCGTGATAAGCGGCCCGTTCTGGACCCGGGGCTGGCCCGAGTGGTGGAGCTGGTGGCTGGATCTGCCGATCTGGAGCTAGCGTCCCGCCGAACGGGGCTCAGTTAAGGCGACCAAGTACTGAAACGAGGGGGCCAGCATGGCCGAGTATCAAAACATCTTCACCCAGATCCAGGTCAAAGGGCCGGCCGACCCCGGTGTGCCGTTGCCGGCGGGCAACACGACGCGCAAGGGAAAACCCGGCTACTCCCATCTGCTTGGGCTGTTCGGTGACGCGCAGATCGGGCCGATCTATCTGGGCTGGTTCGGGATTGCATCCCTGCTCTGCGGCTTTATCGCAATCGAGATCATCGGCCTCAATATGTGGGCGTCGGTGAATTGGGACCCGATTCAGTTTGTGCGTCAGCTTCCCTGGTTGGCGCTGGAGCCGCCGTCGCCCGCCAACGGCCTGCGCATACCGCCCTTGAACGAAGGGGGTTGGTGGCTCATGGCCGGTTTCTTCTTAACCACATCAATTCTGTTGTGGTGGGTGCGTGTGTACCGCAGGGCACGTGCTCTCGGTATGGGTACCCACGTGGCCTGGGCATTCGCGGCCGCGATCTGGTTGTACCTGGTGCTCGGTTTCATTCGTCCGGTGCTCATGGGCAGTTGGGGTGAGGCGGTACCGTTTGGGATCTTCCCCCATCTGGACTGGACCGCCGCTTTCTCCATTCGCTACGGGAACCTGTTTTACAATCCGTTCCATATGCTTTCCATCGCCTTTCTCTACGGGTCGGCACTGTTGTTCGCCATGCACGGCGCAACCATTCTCGCCGTCAGTCGATATGGTGGCGACCGGGAGGTGGAGCAGATATTGGATAGGGGCACCGCGTCCGAGCGATCCGCCCTGTTCTGGCGCTGGACCATGGGGTTCAACGCCACCATGGAGTCCATACACCGCTGGGCCTGGTGGTTCGCCGTCCTGTGCCCTCTCACCGGTGGGCTGGGTATCCTGCTTACCGGAACGGTGGTGGACAACTGGTACCTCTGGGGTGTCAAGCATGGTGTTGCGCCGCCTTATCCGGCGGTTTATCCGCCGGTTATCGATCCGGCCGCCGCGTCGGGGATATCGCAATGAACAGCAGTACACGCAACGCAAGAATCCTGTTCCTCACACTGACTGGCCTGTTGCTGTCGGGCTGCGAGCGCCCACCAACGGAATCGGTTCAGCTCGGGTATCGCGGGACCGGTATGCAGCAGGTGGTGAACCCCCGCATTCTGGAACAGAAAGTCGCCCTCAACGTACCGCCAACGGCCACAGCCTCCGCCGGTACCGATGGACCCAGTGCGGGCTCCATTTACCAGAACGTTCAGGTCCTGGGTGATCTCGGAATCGGTCAGTTCAACCGATTGATGGTTGCCATGACCAGTTGGGTGTCACCGGACGAGGGCTGCACCTACTGTCATTCGGCCGCCAACTTTGCCAGCGATGAGCTCTACACAAAAATCGTCTCCCGGCGCATGTTGCAGATGACGACTGAGATCAACAGCCAATGGCAGAGCCACGTAGCCCAGACCGGGGTCACCTGCTACACCTGTCATCGCGGCAAACCGGTGCCGGGGAACGTCTGGTTCACCGATCCGGGATCTGCCAGGATGGCAAACCAGGGCGGGGGCCGGGAACACCAGAACGCGGCGGCGCCCGCCGTCGCCATGTCGTCCCTGCCGTTCGACCCGTTTACGCCGTTCTTCAAGGACGACAGCGCGAACATTCGGGTCGTGTCCAACACCGCGCTGCCCACCGGGAACCGTGCATCCACCAAACAAACCGAATGGACCTATGGTTTGATGATGCACATGTCCGATGCCCTGGGTGTAAACTGCACCTTCTGTCACAATAGCCGGGCCTTCGCCGATTGGTCTCAAAGCACACCGCAGCGTGTCACGGCATGGCACGGCATCGAGATGGTGCGTGCATTGAACGGGAACTACCTGGAGCCCCTGGGCCCGCAGTATCCCGAGAACCGGCTTGGCCCGCTGGGAGATCCGCCCAAAGTCAATTGCGGAACCTGCCACCAGGGCGCCTACAAGCCACTGTATGGCGCCTCCATGTTGACCGACTATCCGGCACTGGCGGGGCCTGCCGCCGCAAGCCAGTAGTCCAGGGCGGGTGCGGCCCTGCCGCTTGTCCGGAACAACCGATGCGAGGTCTAGTTACATCGTGCGCTTAATACTGTCATTTGGGCTTTGTATTGTGTTCGCCGGGTTTCTCTCCACGGCCCAGGCCGTTGAGGAGTATGACAATCCGAGCATGGGTTCGACACCGTGTATCGCGGTCGACACCTATCGGGTGCGGGAGGTTGCGGGGGGCGAAATTCCCTATAAGGTGGACGCCATTGTGGAAAACATCTGCGGGCGCTCCGTGGAGCTGTCCCTGTGTCTGGTCTATGTCACGCCGGTTGAGGGCGTTGATCGCAGCTGCTACGGCTCGCTTGTCAGACCAGGCAGCCGTGCGCAGATTCTCGGGGCCGGCGTTCCGGTTCGAGTCAGTCGGCCAGAGTACAGCTGGCGCTACGTCAATTGAGAGTTCCGCTATCGGCTGTTTGATTTTATTTTCGCAAACCGGAATGGATCCGCCGGATAGGTGCCCAGGATCGTCACTTCGTGGGTGTAGAAGTCGAGCTCCTCGAACGCGAGTCTGACATTCGAGTCCCGGGGGTCGCCCTCCACATCGGCATAGAATTGGGTTGCGAAAAAATCACCGCCCACCATGTAGCTCTCCAGTTTGGTCATGTTGACGCCATTGGTGGCGAACCCACCCAGCGCCTTGAACAGGGCGGCGGGCGTATTGCGAACGCGAAACACAAAGCTGGTCACAAGCCGTTCACCGCGTTTCGGGCGCAGCGGTTTTCTCGCCATCACGATGAATCGCGTCGTGTTGTGTTTGGCATCTTCAATGTTGGCGCGAATCGACTTCAGTCCGTAGACCTCGCCCGCAAGCTCCGACGCGATTGCGCCCTCGGTCACATCCCCTTTGGCCGCGATGTCCGCCGCGGCGCCGGCGGTGTCGGCATGAACCACCGCTTCCAGGCCCTTTTTGCGCAGGAAGTTCCCGCATTGCCCCAGTGCGTGAACATGACTGTGGACACGGCGGATGGTTTTCAGGCTGGCGCCTTCGGGCGCCAGGAGGTGGTGGTTAACCCGCAGGAAACGTTCGCCGATGATGTGCAGGCCCGATTCCGGCATCATCAGGTGTATGTCCGCCACCCGCCCGGCAACGGAGTTCTCGATCGGGATCATTCCGAGTCTTGCCTGGCCGTTGCGCACCGCGTTGAAGGTGTCCTCGAAGGCATGGGTCGGAAGCGGTGTCATGTCGGGGAAGTAGTTGCGGCAGGCGAGATGAGAATAGGCGCCGGGTTGTCCCTGAAAGGCGATGCACCGTGATGGCGCTGGTTTTTTGCTCTTTGCGGGATTGCCCATGGACTGCATGACCCTGAATGCTGTTGATCGGACCTTCCTTAATTCTTATGGACTTTCCCGAACTCGGATTGTAATCCAACCATGCCCTCTGATCGAATCAGCTCACCGATGGCGGCGGTTCCGGGACACTACGTTGATAATCCTCGAGAAGCGAAAGCGCTTTTGTCCCACTACAACGAGATCCGTTGCGAAACGCGGCTGCCATTCCAGTCAGTCAGGTTCGGCTCGATTCCGGGGGCTCCCGTTATCGGCTCACGCTGTGGCGGGAAGACCTCAATCCTGTTGAGCGAGCACCGGCGGCAGAGCGACTTTGGCGACACGTTTCGCCAGGGTGTAGATGCGCCGAAAATGATCGACCAGCCCCATCTGCAGCCTGACCAGTTCCAGGTAATCCGGATCGTCGGCCGAGAGTCGCGCCGCCTTTCTGCCCAACAGCATTTCCGACTGCTCACGGAAAGCGTCTTTCATCAACAACACCGATGCCGCTGCCTCTTGATCGTTGTCGCGGATCGCCTGGACCGCCAGTTCCACCGCCGCCACGGTTGAATCGTAAAGCCCCCATAGCATGGTTCGGGTTTCTTCCCCGGTAATGGACTTGATGTCGTAAGCGCGGCGCACCAGCGAGACGATATCGGTCTCGATGACATCGGCCAGGTTTTCCAGATTGTCGGTCGCGACCATCAGTCCCTGGAACTCCTCACTCTCGTCCTCCGTCAGCATGTTCATGCGGATCTTGCCCATATAACTGAGAATCTCAGCCTCCAGAATATCGACCTCATCGTCACGTCGGGCGATGGCATCGAACGCTGCCAGGTCCCGGGTCTGAAAAGCCGAGCCAAGGTCCTTGAGCATGCTGAGGGCGATATCTCCGAGCCGGCCCACTTCCAGACGAACCTGTTGCAGAGCGGCGGTCGGTGCTTTGAGTGCCCCCGCGTCCAGGAATTCCGGTTCTATGATCACGCCCACCGGGGTCTCATGTTCCGGCACCAGTTTTTCCGCCAGTCGCGCGAACCAGGTTGTGAAACCGATGAACAGCAGAGTGTTGATGACGTTGAACAGAGTATTGGCATTGGCGATCTGACGGGGCACCTCGGCCGCCGCTTGGCGCATGCCTTCGAGCTCCGGGCTGGTCGGAGAGATCCACACCGCCAGATCCACCAGCAGCCAGATCATCGGCAGCCAGATAACGGTACCCAGCAGATTGAACACCACATGCACCACAGACGCGCGCACCCCCTCAGTCGAGGTACTGCTGAGTATGCCCATGATGGCGGTGGTGACCGCTGTGCCGATGTTCGCCCCCAGCGCCAGGGCGATACCGGCCGGCAGCGCCAGCAGGCCCTCGCTCGCCATGGCGATGGCGATACCCACCGTCGCCGCGGAGGATTGCACTACGGCGGTAAACAGGGCGCCGGCGACAATACCGGCCAATGGGTTTTCCAGCCTTTTGAGTATGTCGAGAAACGGCTCGTAGCTGCGCAGTGGCGTCATGCCCGTGCTCATCAGACCCATGCCGTAAAACACCAGGCCGATGCCCAGGATCATCATGCCGTAGTACTTCACCTTTTCCTGCTTGGCGGTGTACATCATGAAGAAGCCGACGGCGACCGGACCAAGGGAGTAGGCGGAAAGATCGAAAGCCAGCAACTGGGCCGTCACGGTGCTTCCGATGTTTGCGCCCATGATCACACCGACCGACTGCGCCAGCGTCATCATGCCGCCACTGATAAAGCCCACCACCAACAGGGTGGTCACGGTCGAGGAGTTGAGAATGCCGGTTACGCACGCCCCGGTCAGGGCGCCCATAAAGCGATTGGTGGTCAGTTTCCCCAGCACGACCTTCATGGTCTGGCCGGCGGCCTTGGTCATGCCCTCCGACAACAGTTGCAGGCCGCCGAGGAACAGGGCCAGTCCACCAAACAGCCCGAGGAACAACTGAACCCAGTCCGGGGGCTGGGAAACACTGTCCGCGTCCACCGACTCGGTGGCGAAGGCGGCAAATGCCACGGCCAGCAACAACGCGGGTAACAGCACGCGCAGCGCACGCAACAGCATGCCGCGGGATGTGCAGTGTTCTTGATGTGCTGATCTCATGGATAACCCTCTGGGTCAATCGGCGAGTGGTGCCAGCCCTGATGTCGTCGTGGGTACCGCAGCTACCCAGGGGAAGCAGTCCTGGGCCGGGAGCCGAAACCATGTTCGTTCCGCGCGCTCGGGCATATCGTTGGTCAAACGCTGGGTTAGCTTAACAAACCGGTGCCGAGGGAGCTTGCCCGGGCCACCGGGCGACCGCGCCTTGCACCGGGCCACAGCGGCAACGCCGAACCGGGTCCTTCATTGGGACCGGCGAGACGACCCGGTCCCAATAAATGCCGTATTCGGTATGCTGGCGAGTGCGAGTTGCCGACACGCTTCAAAAACCAGGACAGCGCATGACACCGATCCGCCCATTCCATCTCACGGTTCCCGATCAGACCCTGGATTGGATACACCGCCGCGTGGCCGAGTACCCCTGGCATGAGATGCCGGACGATGGCGGTTGGGCCTACGGCACCAACATGGACTACATGAAGACGCTGTGCGCCTACTGGCTCAACGGATTCGACTGGCGCAAGCAGGAAGCCAGAATCAACCGCTTCTCACACCATATGGCGGAGGTGGACGGAATCGACCTGCACTTCATCCGACAGCGGGGCAGCGGTCCGACCCCACTGCCGCTGATTATCTCCCACGGCTGGCCGGGCTCGGTGGTGGAATTCCTCGGCATCATCGAGCCTCTGGCCCACCCGGAACGCTTTGGTGGCAACGTCGACGACGCGTTTGACGTCATCGCGCCGTCCCTGCCGGGGTTCGGTTTTTCGGGCCGCCCGCCGCGCCCTATAGGGCCGCGCAGGATGGCCGATCTGTTCGACACGCTGATGACCGACGTGCTTGGATACGATGGGTATCTGGCGCAGGGCGGCGACTGGGGCGGCGCCATCTCGAGCTGGCTGGGCTTCGAGCACGCCCCCGCCTGCCGCGCGATCCACATCAACATCATGACCATGCGGCACCCGGACGGTCCAAAGGGACCGGAGGAAGAAGCCTGGGCCGCTGAGTTCGACCGGGAACAGATGATGGAGGACGGTTATCGCACCCAGCAGGCCACCAAGCCGCAGACCCTGAGCTACGCCATGATGGACAGCCCGGTCGGGGTCGCCGCCTGGATCATCGAGAAGTTCAACTCCTGGTCCGATACCGAGGGTGACGACATCGAAAGTGTGCACAGCAAAGACTCACTGTTGACCAACATCATGGTCTATCTGGTAACCGCCACCTTCAATACCGCCTCCTGGATTTACTACGGCCGGCGCCAAGAAGGCGGTAGAATTTTGTCGCCGGAAGGCAAACGTGTCGAAGTGCCGACCGCCGTGGCCCTGTTTCCGAAAGAGCTCCTGTCCTGGCCACCCCGGTCTTACGTCGAGCGCGTCTACAACATCGCGCGGTGGACCGAGATGCCCCGTGGGGGTCACTTCGCCGCCCTGGAACAGCCGGACAGGTTGATCGACGACATTCGGGCGTTCGCAAGAACTTTCCGCTAGCGGGCCATGCGGGAAGTTCGGTTATTTACAGAGCGCCGGTCATGAGCCAAGGTAAGGCGCGCCCCGCAGGGAATGGCAGGCCCTTTCCAATGGGTGGAATGCAACATGGCTTTATCAGCGAAGCGCCCTCCGGGCCAGGCCAGAAGCCAGTTTGACCCCGTTACACTCGCTGAAATTGGCGACGCCATGGCGCTGCGCTTAGGGCCTTGCATCTGCGCCCTTGTGGGCCGAAACGCGGTTCGTACCAATTGATCAGGCCTTCCTTAGGTACCAGGCCCTGGAGTTCCCTATCGCGTCGTATCGAATACTGCTTTCGGCGCAACGTTCGGTGGTGGTCCGGATTGGTTGCCACACCGGGAAGAAGCGTGCCTGGCCCGCTATGATCGAAGCATGCCCAGCTGCGGGGCGGTGTTGATCCGAGAGGCGCGAGACGAGTATGCGCCTAGCCGTTGGTGTCCCGTCGACGATCCTGGCCGTTCAGGCGCTGCTGAAATTTCGTGGGCGGGTCGACCAAATCCTCGCGCTCAGAGAAGCCAGTGAGGACATTCCGTTCCGTCTGCCGCCGGCGCCGTTCGATTTTCAGGCGCAGCGGGAGGCGCTTTTTTCTTTCTTGGCAGCGATGAGGGGCGCCTGGTCCTGGAACTCCACGCCCGTTCAGAGGACTACGCGACCCTGAAGGCAAACCGGCTTTCTCCGCGACGTTTGGTTTGCGCAACGACGTTCTCCAACTCTTCTGCGAGGCTTCGGATTCCGCGCCGGTCGTGCTTGGTCCGCAATCCGAGGCGCGCAGTGTTCGATCGAGCCGGGATATGCGGCTCAGCTATTATGTGGCCGCATCCCACCGGCTGGCGCGGAATCCGACGCTCACGCACATCCTGCTCGCCAGCGCCGATACCCTGCTCGATGTGGCGGGCGAGGGCGCGGGTCTGTTCATCTCTAACCCCAAGACCCATGCCATCCTTTCCACCCTCATTCAGGAGTTTGCCGGGAAGCGGGATTTCGACGACGACAATTCGGAGCTGATTTTCAAAAGCCTGCTCCGGTGCGCGGTTGTGGCCGCCATGGAAAACCAGGGCGCGATCACCGAAAGACCTGCCGTGACCGCCCTGTTCGCTTCCCTTGCCGACCTGAGAGAAGTACACGGCGACGACTGTGTCGCACGGATTCTCACCACGACCCGTTTTCAAACTCTGGTGGGCAAATACCTGACGCAGGTCGCCGCGGATACGTCGCTACTGGCCGACAATGGGCCGTTTCGCGCCGTTCTGAGTGCGACGTTGACTGACCTGGGCGAGCGCTTTGATACGATCTTCGACGACCCGAAAGCGCTGTTTGGCGTACTCGAGGTGGCGCTGATCAGCGCGGCTGGCCAGGATCGTGCGCACCTGGTCAAGTCGACCGGTGGCAACCCCCTGCTGACCGTTGTGCTCGGGTCCATCCTGCTTGAGATTGAAAACAGGGGTCCACAGGACCAACTTCTTGCATCATTTGTCAATGGCGAGATCGTCTCGGGTCTGCTCCAGACTGCGATGAGCGCGGTGGCGGCAAATCCCAGTTCGCTCGGCAAAGCAAACAAGATCGCGCGGCTTTCCGCCAACCCGGGGCTGTTGACAGACGCCGTACCCATCGACCGTGTATTGGAATCGGTGGGCGGCCAACTCGCGGTCAAGGGCATGCGTGCCGTGCTGGCGCCGGAACTGCGCGGCCAAGTGGTGTTGCTGAGCCTGACAGCGGTCGCCCGCAACCCCAAGGTGTGGGCGCGCTTCGCCGAAGCAGACCTTGTACAGCCGCTGATCGGCGCAGTGTTTGCGGGGTTGGCGTCTGACCGCACGGCCATGCTGGCCGGGCCTTACATGGTCGAGGCTATCAGGATGGTGTTTGCCGCTACGGCGCTGCACGGGCAGGCATTCATCGAGCAATCGGTCGATGGCGATCTGCTGAGCAAGCTCTTGAAGCCGGGTCTGCGCAAGGTGGACCTTGCAATCGGACGCGGCATCGACGCGGTGACGCTGCCGGACTATCTCTACCGCCTGGTCGTATTTTATCTCGACGATCCGTTCGAACTCACTCGGATCACGGGTCCCGACTTCCAGGCACTACACGAACTGGCGATCGAGGGCATGGAACTGCTTGAAGACCTGGAGGGTGGGTAGATGACCACGAGCCGCACAGTTCTGCTGCTGGCCCTACTGTGTGTCCTGGCGGGATGCGCCGCCTTGACGCCTCAGACCTACCAGCTCGAGCAAATCCATCAGACCTAAACATCCGATTGGGTCGACGCGGAATTTCCGCCGCCCGGGCAACAACCGGGTGCGATGAACGGGCGTGGGAAGTTCAGCCACACCCTGGAATCGATCCGCAACTACAAGAGCCAGTACGGGGCTGATACCAAGCAAGCGGCGCACCTCACCGTGCTCGAAGGCATGATCTATCTACAGTCCGGATCGCCCGGCATGGCCGCGCCCCTTGAGCCAGAGGTGGAAGCGGCCCGTGAGGTTCTGGTGTCCACCTCCGGCTTGGCGTCGCGGGACGCAATCATCGCCGTGTCTTACCCGCATTTGGTCGAGGGCTGGTCCGAAATCGGAAAGGGGGTTTACGAGGTTTGGGTAGAGCGATTCACCGGTGCAGCCGACGCGATCGCCGATGAACTTACGGCGATTCCGCCGGATGCCCGTGCCGCTATTGACGTGGGTTCCGGCGCAGCATACGTGCGCCGCTTCCGCGGCGATTTTCTATAGCTGGACTGGCGCGGTGAACCCGACGCCGGAGAATCAGCAAACCATGGCCATCAAGGGCGAGGCGGTCCTTGGCCCGTGGCTGAGCGAGCGTGAGCGGACCGCCGCTGTGGATGGGACGTTTCGGGACCTGGAATGGGGGAGCCGACTTCGCTATCTGGAGTGGTACGCCTTGTTGCACGATATGGCGGGCGTTTGATTCCAGGCAAGCGTTGCCGGCCGGCGGCTTGAACCCGGGCTCCCTGAGTCGGGGCGTCCGGTTTTTACCCAGTACAAGGGTCGCGGCGTCTGACGAACCTATTTTTTGCCCCACCCGGCCGGTCTCTGATAGTCGGAAAACAGCTTGGTGAGCTTGACGCCAATGCGTTCAAGGTGACTCCTGCGGTCATCGTACTGAATCTTGTCGTGATTGAACTCGGAGGTGGTGCCGTCGGGAATGGCGCGATAGCCTCTTTCGTCTTCGGCCAGGCGGCGGCATATTCGCTCCAACGTTGCAACGCTCTCCCGCAGCGCAATGCTGTATTCGATCAGCGTCTCCCGCAGAAGTGCCCCGCCCGACAGGGGCGGGTCATCCGCGCCATGGGCGCTCAGTTCTCCCAGCAGTCGGCCCAAGTCCGTGTCGATCCGACTCAGACTGGCCGCGGCCTTGCGGTACATGCCGGCCTGCCGGCCCGCCACAGTGCTCAGTAGCAGGCGGTAGGATGCCCGGCTGAACAGCAGGTCGTGAACTGCCGCATATCGTTGATGCAGGGCGCCGGCCATCGTCGCAAGTTGTATCGTTTTGCTCATATAGGACGATCGGCATGCCCGGGTCAGATTTGCATGGGACTGGGCACCTCACCCAGGACGGCCTTTCAGGGCCCCGCAGGCGTGCGCCCTCGGCGCGTCTCTATGAGGCGATCATGTAGAATTTTCGGAGCGTCTCGGTGATGTGCCAGATACATTTCGTGCCCTTGGGAATGAAGAACACGTCGCCCGCTTTGAATGTGTCGGAAATGCCGTCCGCGTTCGTCAATGTCACCGACCCTGAGATGACTGTCATCATTTCGTGGACCGGATAGCTTTCTATTTCTTCCCTGCAGGGTGCGCATTCCCACACGCCGGAGAGCACCGACTCATCCTTCGTTGCGTAGAATGTATGATTGAGTTCAGTGCGATCACCGGTGGTAAATGCATCCTGCGGGGTCAGGTTCGACGGTTGCAATCCAGAGTTCGGATCGCCGCCAGGAATCATTCTGTACACTTTGGACTCCATTCGCATGCCTTGCCCCGATCCTGCCAACTACGACCTCGATCTTAGCACGGGACCCGACCAAGCCAGCATCCTGATCTGCCCCCGCCATTCGATTACCGGACTTTCGGGGACCATGCCAAAACAAGTCCGCAATGCGCGCGTCCCAGGTCCTTATCGAGTTTCTTACGAGCCGGCGACGGGTTCAATGGACCTGTTGCCGTTTTGCAAAGCCAACTCGATCAATCTGCCGTTGCAGGAATCAGCACCAGCTTTCCCGGATGGCGTTTGGACATGAAATCGGCCTGCGCCAAGGCGATCTGCTCGAGGGGATAGGTCTTTGAGATCAGGGGACGGATGCCGCCCGCGTTGATCAGGCGCACGAGGCGCTCGAACACCCCGGGTGGTTGATAAGTGCAGCCATGAAGCGTGATGTCGCGCAGATAGATGTCGCGCAGGTCGGCCGTGACCACCGGCCCCGCGATTGCCCCCGAGACCGCGTAGTGTCCGCCAGCCTTCAACGCCCGGATCAGGGCCGGCCAGGCGGGGCCGGCCACGACATCGATGACGACATCGAAGGCGTTTTCCGGCGGTGTGGCGTCGCGTTCGAGGAGATGCTCCGCGCCCGCCGTGCGCACCGCGTCGGCCTTGGCCGGTGAAGTGATGCCGGTGACCCGCGCGCCGCGCAGTGCGGCCAGTTGCACCGCTGCCAGCCCGACGCCACCCGAAGCGCCGGTAACCAGCACCGACTGACCGTCGCATACGGCGGCGCGGGTCAGCAGATTCTCGGCTGTGCCAAAAGCGCAGGGGATGGCCGCGATCTCGATATCGGACAAAGGCGAGACGCTGACGTCATAAAGGTCTGCCGCCTCTACCAGACAATATTGGGCGAAAGCCCCATCCAGTTCCGAGCCCAGTGCGATGTAGGCCTGCGGGGTCGCCGGCGTCGGGCGCGGCAGGTTGATCGGACAGGTCACGCGTTGATTCATGGCAAAGCCCTCGACGCCGTCCCCCAGTGCCACGATCCGTCCACATAGATCACCCCCCTGAATACGCGGGAAGGTGAGAGCGCCGGCCCAGCCGCCTGCTTCCACATCCTGGTCAACGTCATCCGTTGCGCCGGTCACATCCGGGGAGTACCAGCCGATGCGGGTGTTGATGTCGGTGTTGTTGACGCCTGCCGCGAGCACGCGCACCAGAACCTGCCCTGGCCCGGGGGCGGGAACAGGTATGTCGTCGCGCCACGCCAATGCCTCCGGCCCGCCGTGGCGGGTCAGAAGAACACCAGACATCCTGGTGGGCAGGCTCATGTGCGTATCCTTAGCGGAGATGGTCGATGTGAATGGTCGGTCGGCTTGAGCTGATCGGCCGACGTCAATCGGGGCTGGGCATCGTGAGGCCTCCCTTTTCAGCATTGCGTGTCCGGCGGACTTTCCACCGCTTCCAGCGACCGACCCTTTGTGCGTGGGGCCACTGTTTCGAAGGTAGGCGACAGTCGACAGTGCATCAAGCTGACGCGTTGGAACGGATTGGGTTGGGGCACAGGGACGATCAGTGGCGCAACGTCACATTTGTGACCCGTGACACTATTGAACCAGATCATGGAAAGGAACGGCCTTCGGGTGTATTGGTTCAGGTGCCATGAGCCATAAACATGCACGCATATTGACGGAAGTGTTCCGCGACCCGGTCCAGGGGAACATTCACTGGCGGGATGTAAAGTCTCTGCTTCAGAATCTGGGCGCCGAGATTTCGTTTACCCGTGGCGCTCGATTGCACGTCTTGCTCAATGGTCGGGACGGTGTCGTGCACCGGCCCCACCACAGCGGCGTCTGCACCAAGCAGGAGGTTCGGCATCTT